>DATMSL010000798.1:0-10935 GCA_035565435.1 Dyadobacter sp.
ATTTAAAAAAGGACAGACTTCTCACCTGCTGTAATTGGTCTGCGACCGCTCATAAAAATGCATGACATAATGTGTAGTGGCACGGCTATTTTGCTTTATAATGCCTTTCTTTTGAAAGTCATTATTTATATATTGGGAAAAGATTATCTGTCAATTTGACAGAATGCCTATGAAATTTGAACCTTCTGATCTATATAGCCGGCTGCTAATGTCCGACTCGGACATGGATAGCCTTGAAATCGTTCCTCTTGGTGGCCCCGATGGCTCTGACGAGCCTTTTGAACTTCCCAATGAATTAGCGATACTTCCGATCAGGCAAACGGTGCTCTTTCCGGGGATGGTGATTCCCGTGACAGTGGTGCGCCAGAAAGCCATCAGGCTTGTTAAAAAGATATACCGCAACTCCGATATCAATCAGCGTATTCTTGGCGCCGTCACCCAGGCCATTCCGAACAAGGAAGACCCTACGGCTGAGGACCTTTACAATATTGGTACCGTCGCCCAAATCCTGAAAATGATCACCTTGCCGGATGGTAACGTGACGATCATTGTGCAGGGGCGTCAGCGTTTCGAAATCAAAGCCATTGTAAACGAGGAGCCTTACCTGACCGCCGAAGTGCGGCCTATCGAAGATTCTTTTGTGGGGCCTACTAAAAAAGAAGCGAAAGCATTGCTACAATCGCTTCGTGACGGTGCGCACAAGATCATGCGCCTGAACCCGGAGATCCCGCAGGAAGCACGCATTGCGTTGGACAACATCGAAAGCCCGATCTTTTTGATCCATTTCCTGTCGTCGAACATCAATGTTGAGATCGCCGATAAACAAAAATTGCTCGAAGAACGTAACGGTCACAAGCAAGCTACGCTTTTGCTGCAATACATGATGCGCGAAATCGAAATGCTGGAACTGAAACGGGAAATCCAGACGAAAGCGAGCTCGGATATCGACCAGCAGCAACGCGACTATTTTCTTCGTCAGCAGATCAAAGTTCTCCACGATGAGCTGGGAATGGACAGCCCCGAACGCGACCTCGACGAAATCCGCCTGAAAGCCAGCCAGAAAAAATGGTCGGAGCCTGTGAAAGCGCATTTCGAGAAAGAGCTGGGCAAATTGCAGCGCGTTAACCCGATGGCCCCGGAATACCCGGTAACGATGAATTACCTGGAAACGCTGGTGGATTTGCCATGGGGACAATATACCAAAGACAATTTCGACCTGGTAAGGGCACAGAAAATCCTCGACGCCGATCATTTCGGTCTCGAAAAGGTGAAAGAGCGCATTATCGAATATCTGGCGGTGTTGAAACTGAAAGGGAATTTGAAAGCTCCGATCCTTTGCCTGTACGGCCCTCCGGGTGTAGGTAAGACTTCGCTCGGCAAATCCATCGCGAAAGCCCTGAACCGAGAGTATATCCGCATGGCGCTCGGCGGCGTGCACGATGAAGCCGAAATCCGCGGTCATCGCAAGACGTACATCGGTGCAATGCCGGGCAAGATCATCCAGAATATCAAAAAGGCAGGTTCTGCCAATCCGGTGTTCATCCTCGATGAGATCGATAAGGTAAGCTCCGATTACCGCGGCGATCCGTCTTCCGCATTGCTGGAAGTACTCGACCCGGAGCAGAACTCGTCATTCACCGATAATTACCTCGAAGTAGAATACGATCTTTCGAAGGTACTTTTCGTAGCCACCGCCAATTCGCTCGATACCATTCACCCCGCATTGCGCGACCGGATGGAAATCATCGAAATGACCGGCTATACCATCGAAGAGAAATTGCAGATCGCGAAACGTTATCTCGTTCCGAAACAGCGCAAAGATCACGGTTTAAAATCCACCGACGTGAAAGTGGACGATGCCGCTTTGCTGAAAGTGATCGAAGGCTACACCCGCGAGTCGGGCGTGCGTAACCTCGAACAGAAGGTGGGTACAGTGGTACGGAAGATCGCGAAATCGGTGGCGATGGAGCAGGATTACCCCAAAACGGTCAAAGCGGAGCAGATCGAGAAGTACCTCGGCGCGGAGATTTTTGATAAGGACTTATATCAGGACAACGACTTCGCGGGCGTCGTGACCGGCCTCGCCTGGACTTCAGTTGGCGGCGAAATCCTGTTCATTGAAACGAGTCTGAGCCGTGGAAAAGGCGGGCTGACATTATCCGGCCAGCTGGGCGACGTAATGAAAGAGTCGGCGGTTGCCGCACTGTCATACCTCAAAGCTAACGCAGAAAAGTTAGGCATCGATTACCGCATTTTTAATCACTACGACCTTCACGTACACGTACCTGCGGGCGCAGTGCCCAAGGACGGGCCCAGCGCGGGCGTGACGATGGCGACGTCCATGGCTTCGATATTTACACAACGCCGCGTGAAACCGTATATCGCGATGACGGGTGAGATCACCCTTCGCGGAAAAGTACTTCCTGTGGGCGGTGTAAAAGAAAAAATCCTTGCCGCGCGCCGCGCGGGGGTAAGGGAGATTATTCTCTGTGTGAAAAACCGCAAGGATGTGGAAGAAGTACCGGCCAATTACATTAAAGATCTGACTTTCCATTATGTGGACCAGGTCGATGAAGTGCTGGGTATTGCGCTCCTTCCCGAAAAAGTGAATAACCCGATGAACTTCGTTTTCCCCGATGAAAAGAAAGAAAAAGAGGAAAGCGGATTTGTTACAATGACGGTTTAAGCCCGTCTTGAAAATATACGAAAGAGGTACCGGGAAAGGTGCCTCTTTTTGTTTAGGGGTTATGCTTTCCAAACGGCGTCATATTGTCGAACCTTTTTATCTACTAAAAAATGTCGTTACCGCAGCTCTCTCCCCAATTGCTCGACCAGCAGCCCGAACTTCTCGCCGATCATCGGAAACTTCTTGCATTGCCTGAAAAAATTATACAGTTCGGCACAGGAGTACTGCTGCGCGGCCTACCCGACTATTTTGTGAACAAGGCCAATGCGCAGGGTATTTTCAATGGCCGGATCGTTGTCGTGAAATCGACCAGCACCGGGGGAACCGACGCATTTGCGGAGCAGCAGAATATCTTCTCCCACAGCATCCGCGGAATCGAAAACGGCCGGCAAATAGACGAAACGGTTATCAATAGCAGCATTAGCCGCACTCTGGCCGCTGCCAGCGACTGGGCCGATATCCTTGAATGCGCTCACAATTCGGAGCTTAATATTGTTATTTCAAATACGACAGAGGTAGGTATCCAGCTTGTCGACGATGATATTTTCGCCAACCCGCCGGTATCCTTTCCAGGCAAACTGACGGCCTATTTGTTGGAACGTTACAAAGCATTTAATGGTGCTCCGGAATCGGGAATGGTAATTGTGCCAACCGAATTGATCGTTGGCAACGGCCCTAAACTGAAAGCCATCGTATTGGAACAGGCGCAACGGCATGATCTCGACAGGGCGTTCATCTACTGGCTCGAAAACTATAACCACTTTTGCAGTTCGCTGGTTGATCGCATTGTTCCCGGCAAACCCGATGCTGAAACGATCGAAACGCTTTCTCAAAAGCAAGGCTTCCGCGACGATCTCCTAATCGTTTCCGAAGTTTACCGCCTCTGGGCTATCGAAGGCAGCCAGCAGGTCCGCGATGTGTTAAGTTTCGCACAGGCCGATAAAGGGGTGGTGATCGAACCTAATATCGACCTTTTCCGCGAGCTGAAACTGAGATTATTGAATGGCACCCATACGCTGGCCTCTGGCCTTGCTTACCTGCACGGCCTGGACACCGTTCGTGAAGCAATGGAAAATGCCGAAACAGCGCAATTTATCGCCGACGTGATGCTGAAAGAACTTGCGCCTGCGATCCCGTACGCAGTCGATTCCGCACAGGCGCAGGAGTTCGGCAACCAGGTACTCGACCGCTTCCGCAACCCGTTCATCCGCCACCAGCTGATCGATATTACCGTGCAATACACGGCGAAGATGAAGATGCGCAACATTCCGACACTTCTGAATCATTATCAGAAATCGGACGATGTGCCTGTATTATTTGCTAAAGGCTTTGCCGCATTCCTGCGTTTTATGAAGCCTGTAATGCACAAAGACAATGCCTATTTCGGCGAACGCGATGGTCAGCAGTATCCGATCCGGTGCGATGCCGCTGCCTATTTTGATGAAAAATGGAAGAATGCTGCGTCGCCGGTAGATCTGGCGCAACAGGTTTTAAGCGACGTATCGCTTTGGGATACCGACCTTACCTTACTGCCGGGCTTCGCCGATGCCGTGAAAGGTTATATGACTGAGCCGGTCTTTACCGGGACTTCCACGCTTTGAGCTGATTATACAGTTCGTTAGCCGAGATGGCATCAGAACTGAAATAGATCTCATCCGTCACTGTTTTGATCAGCAGGTACGGGTGAGATTTTTTATTAATATACAACCTGACAATCCGGCCGTCTTCTGTTTTGAAAGCCCCTTTCGCAAATTCTCCGCCTGCGAAACCGTTCGCCTTGCTCGAAATATCAGGCAGGCTGTCAGTAACAATGAAGCCGGTCACATCATCCCGCGCAATTTTCATCCCGGAAAGGCCCTTGATTTCCAATGCACGTGTTGTCAGGAAAATCTCGCTGTTTCTCATTCCCGTAAACATCAAATAACCTACACCTACCACCACCACAAGGATAATGGCCATTACAATGTAGGTACCTACCCGCTGGCCGCTTGTACCCGTATAATAGCGGTTGCCTACGGCGATCATATACACATACGCCAGCAGCGGATACATTACCATGAACACCGTAGCCCAGTTAGGATTAAAAGTATTCAGGATCAGCACGCCTGCCAGCTCACTGATACCGAGGAATATGTGGAAACGATTGAAAAACTTGACGTAAGAAACAATGTCCATCTTCGCGCGGTCGGCCTCGGACATCGTGTTGTACCCTGATAACAGGTATTTCGCATTACCCGGCGTCACGATAAACCCGAGCGAAAGCAGGACCAGCGAAATGATAATGGCAACGGTAAGCATAACTTTGTCACGGCTAATTGCCTTATAAGTTACAAACTTATGCAGGAGAAAGTCAATTGGCTTTCATTTTGGTAAATGCTATATTTGATAAAAAGCACATTATGATTCTCCCATTGAACATACCTGCACATCCGTATTTCACCGACGATGAGTTGGTCGCATTCTGCCTGGCCAATCCTGAATTAGGTGTGGAGCGCAATGAACATGGTCAATTATACATCATTCTGCTCCCACTTCTGCCCTGATCAGCTCCAACAATAGTGAATTAATCGGAGAAATAGGGATCTGGAACCGCAAATACAAAGCAGGCAAGGTAGTGGATTCCAATGGAGGATTTTTTCTGGGCGATTCTTCCATGCGCTCCCCAGACGCAGCTTGGATCAAGATTGACCGTTGGAATGCCCTCAACAATGCAGAAAAACACCCTTTCCCGCATATGGCACCCGATTTTGTGATAGAACTACAATCGGGAAAAGACGACTTCCGCAACCTTCAACATAAAATGGTCAAGTGGATTGAAAATGGCGTGAGGCTTGCCTGGCTAGTGTGTCCGAAAGGCCAGACGACCTACGTTTACGAACCGGGCAAGCCTCCGCTTGCGGTGCATTTTGAAGAAACGTTTTCAGGCGGTGAAGTGCTAGTGGGCTTCTCCACACGCCTGAGTGATATTTTGGAATATTAATCAGTTATTCGCGCGGAATTCCTTCACGAGCGCGATGCTTTCAGCTACTTTTTGCTCGATCCAGGGGTAGTTACCTTGTGCTACCACGTCTTTCGGGAACAAGTTTGAGCCTAAACCGACGGCATAGGCACCGGCACCGAACCATTCGTTAATACTTTCCTTGGTAGGCTGTACGCCGCCGGTAACCATGATTTTCACATTCGGCATAGGCCCGCGGATCGCGCGCACGAATGCTGAACCCACCACTTCGCCTGGGAAAAGCTTCACGACCTCTGCACCAGCTTGCTGTGCAGTGTAGATTTCAGTCAATGTAGAAACGCCCGGAATCCAGGGGATACCAGCTTTCAAACAAGCTTCGCCTACTGCCGGATTGAGGCAGGGCGTTACGATGAAATCCGTGCCGGCATCGATGAATTTTTGTGCGGTTTCCGCATCGTAAATCGTACCGATCCCCATTGACAGGCCGGGCAGGCTTTCTTTTACATAAGCCAGAAGCTCTGTAAACACATTAAAGGCATTGTCGCCACGATTCGTGAATTCGAATGCGCGTGCGCCTCCGCGGTATGCCGCATTGATCACCTCTTTCGCGATTTCAATATCCGCATGATAGAACAGCGGCAGCACGCCGACTTCGTTCAATAATATCAATGTTGTTTCTTTATCCATGATTATTGGCCAGGTTACTAGCGTTTGATTCTTCCTGAGGTCTCTCCCTGACGAATAGCTTCCACTTCGGCAATCGTCGAGATCAATGCGTCGCCTTCGATGGTATGCTTCAATGCCGAAGCCGCTACCCCGAACTCCAACGCTTTTTGCTGATCGTCGAAGGTAATAAGACCGTGGATAAGGCCTGCAATGAATGCGTCACCGCCACCTACGCGGTCGATGATCGGGTTAATCTCGATGTCTTCCGTTTCGAGCAGCTCTTTGCCATTCCATAAAAACGCCCGCAGCAAGTTATGCGATGCGCTGATCGACGTTCTTTTGGTATCCACCACAGTTTTCACCTGCGGGAAAGCTTTCTGTAAATTGACGCAGGATTCGACAAAATCGTTTCCGTCTATATCAAAAATCTCCTTGATATTGATGCTGTTGGCGATTACAACATCCGTTCCAGCAGTCAGTTCGGGAAGAATATCGGAAGGTTTTTTTCCGTATTTCCACAAATTGGCACGGTAGAAAATATCGCCGGAAACGGTAATGTTGCGTTTGCGGGCTGCTTTAATGCCGTCGAGTAATGCGTCCGCAGCTTCCTGCGACAATGCCGGGGTAATACCTGCCCAGTGAAACCATTTCGCGTCTTTCAGGATGTTATCCCAGTCGAGTTCTTTCGGGTCGATCGTCGCAAGGGATGAATTGGCGCGGTCGTACACGATCTGGCTGCCGCGCATCGCAGCACCGGTTTCAAGGAAATAGACGGCCATTCTCGGACCGCCAAAAAGAATATGTGACGTATCGACGCCATGGAAATGCAGGTACTGAGCCGCCGCACGTCCGATGGGCGAGTCAGGGAAACGGGTAACGTGCGCCGTGCTGTGTCCCCAGTATGCCAATGCGGTCGAAACGTTCGCTTCGCCACCAGCATATGTTACATTCAATTGACGGGCTTGTTCAAAACGGGAAAAACCAGGAGTGGAAAGCCGCATAAGGACTTCCCCGAAGGATACTATCTGAGCCATATTTTAAACTATTGCCCGTTTGCCAAAGAATGAACTCCCTGACGGGCCATTGAAAAATGATTACGCGCCAAAATTAAGTATTAACATTAAAATAGCCCACAACAAATGTCTGGGCTATTCCTTTTATTAGCGTATTTAAATTCGGATTTTAATCAAAAGCCAAAATATTTGTTGGCGTTGTTGTAAGAAATACCCTGTACCATCTTGCCCAGCCACTGAATATCGTTCGGTAACTCGCCATTCTCGACATCCTGGCCAATGAGGTTACACAGAATCCGGCGGAAATATTCATGCCGCGGGTACGAAAGGAAGCTGCGCGAATCCGTAAGCATTCCCACGAAACGGCTCAGCAAGCCCATATTCGACAATGCATTCATCTGCCGCTCCATACCGTCCTTCTGATCGAGGAACCACCAGCCGGAGCCAAACTGCATTTTACCTGCAACGGTACCGTCGTTATAGTTGCCCGTCATCGTCGCCAGCACTTCGTTATCGGCCGGGTTGAGGTTATACAAAATCGTTTTCGCGAGTTGATCAGTCGAATCGAGTTTGTTCAAAAACTTGGAAAGCGCTTGTGCCTGGCTGTAATCGCCGATGGAATCCCACCCGGTATCCGGGCCCAGCTCGCGGAGCATACGCTCGTTGTTGTTCCGCAATGCCCCGAGGTGGAACTGCTGCGTCCAGCCTTTGGCATGGTCCATTTTAGCCATTTCATACAACAGCACCGATTTGAACGCCAGCGCCTGATTGGCCGAAGGCTTCTCACCTCTTAATGCAGTCGCAAATGCTTCACGCGCCGCAGCTTCATCGAATTCCGCATAAATATGCTCCAAACCATGATCGGACAAGCGACCGCCCATCGAAGCGAAGAAATCGTGGCGGTTCTGCAATGCCGCCAGCAATGCATCGTAGGAAGTAATCTCACCTGTGCCGGCAGCTTGCGCGAGTTTGGACAAATATTGTTTGAAATCCTCTGGCGATTCAATCAGGAGCATCGCCTTATCCGGCCGGAATGTCGGCAATACACGGATATCGAAACCGCTTTCGCTGATCGCGCTGTGGTAATTCAATGAATCCGTTGGATCATCCGTCGTGCAGATAACCTTTACGTTCATGCGGGTAAGCAGACTTTTCACCGAGTAGTCGGGCTGGCGCAGCTTGGCCGAGCATTCTTCGTAAATTTCTCTGGCAGTATGTTTATTTAAAAGAATATCAATATCAAAATAGCGCAGCAATTCGAGGTGCGTCCAGTGGTAAAGCGGATTGCGCATTGTATACGGTACGGTAGCCGCCCATTGTTCAAACTTCTCCCAGTCGCTCGCTTCGCCGGTGCAATACCGCTCGTTGATACCATTCGCACGCATTGCACGCCATTTGTAATGGTCGCCATAAAGCCAGATTTGCGTCAGGTTTTCAAACTGCTTGTCTTCCGCAATCTGATCGGGCGGCAGGTGGCAGTGATAATCGATGATCGGCATCTCCTTCGCATAATCATGGTAAAGGATACGCGCAGTTTCCGAACGGAGGAGGAAATCTTCGGAAATGAAGGTCTTTTGTACAGCGGTGCTAATCGTTTCCATTCTCTTTCTTGTTACAATCACAAACTTCTTTCAATCCCGTATTCGAGGCCGCGCAGCTCCGCAAGCCCGCGCAGGCGCCCGATGGCCGTATAACCCGGGTTGGTCCGCTTCGTCGCCGACAGGTCGTCGAGCATACGATGGCCGTGATCAGGACGGAAAGGCATTCTCAAATCGGTTCTACCTTCATTTTCCCGCCTTTTCTGCTCCAATACCAATGCCCGCATTACGCCGTACATATCCACGTCGCCATCGAGGTGATCGGCTTCGTAAAAACTGCCGTCGTGCTCGCGCTTGGTGGCGCGCAGGTGGATGAAATGGATCCTTTTCCCCAGCCTGTCGACCATTCCGGCGAGGTCGTTATCCGGCCTTACGCCATAGGAGCCTGTGCAAAAACAAATGCCGTTAGCTTGCTTATCATACGCTTTCAGCAGCATTTCCGCATCATTTTCAGTACTTACCACGCGCGGCAGGCCGAGGATCGGATAAGGAGGATCGTCCGGGTGGATCGCCAATTGAATCCCCCCCTCTTCCGCCACCGGCCCGATGGCCTGGATAAACTGGTACAAATGCGTACGCAGCTCAAAATCGCCGATATGCTCGTAGGTTTTCAGAACCTTCCTGAATTCTTCGACAGTAAAGCTCTCTTCCGAACCCGGCAGACCGGCTATAATGTTACGGACGAGTTTTTGCTTCTCCTGCTCTGACGCCGAGTCGAGCCAAATTTTCGCCGCGCGTTTTTGCTCGTCCGTGTACAGCTCTCCGGCCTCCGGTCTTTCCAGCAGATAAAGATCAAATGCGGCGAACTGCGTTGCATCGAAACGCAGACCGGTCGAACCATCCTTCATCGGCGCGTCCAGATCGGTGCGCGTCCAGTCGAGAATGGGCATGAAATTGTAGCAGACGGTGTCGATACCGCATTGCCCCAGGTTACGGAGCGACTGCTGGTAGTTTAATATGTGTTTCTCAAAATCGCCGGAGCGGGTTTTGATCGACTCGTGCACGGGTACACTTTCCACGACCGACCACGTAAGGCCGGCGTCTTCGATCAGTTGCTTGCGCGCCTGAATTTCTGATACTTCCCAAACTTCACCATTGGGAATGTGATGTAATGCGGTTACGATTCCGGTTGCCCCGGCCTGACGAATATCCTGCAACGAGACAGGGTCGTTAGGGCCAAACCAACGCCAGGTTTGTTCTAATGCCATGATGCCTTACGGCGCGATAAGCTGTAAGCTATAAGCTTTAAGCCTTATGCCGTGTCTTAAATTTATAGTTAATTCATTATTTCTTAAACTTACAGCTTATTGCCTATCGCTTACAGCCTATTGCTTATAGCTTACTATCGCTTAAAGCCGGCTAGGCTACCAGCCTATGCTCCGGCACGCGCTCGCGCAGCACTTTCAAAGCGCGGCTCATTTGGGTTTCTACCGTTTTGACCGAAATCTCCAAACGCTCTGCGATATCGCGGTAGCGGAGGCCTTCTTCGCGGCTGAGGCGGAAAATGAGCTGGCACTGGCGCGGCAATGCCTGGATGCAATCTTCTATATGCTCGTAAAATTCGTTGTACGACAGTTCTTCCGCGGGCGAGAAATGGTCGGCGTGGTTCATATTCCACTGCACCGATTCCAGCGAATCCCGCTCATTCTGACGGTGGATACGCAGTTTCAGGTAATCCAGGGCCTGGTTGCGCACAGCTCTGTAAATGTAAGCCTGAAACGAAGTATGGACCTCAATCTGCTCACGATTTTTCCAAAGTTTAACAAATACATCGGATACCACTTCCTCCGCGATCTCCCGCGTAACCACTACGCGCATCGCATAATTGCAAAGCGACCGGTAATGGCGTGTGAACAACTCGCGGAAGGCATTATAATCACCGTTAGTCACCACTCTGCCAAACAGGGTTTCCAGTATACTTTTCTGAGAACAGGCGGATGGTATTGTACTGGTAAATGAGTTTGTCTCCATGTTAGCTGAGCTAGGTTAATTATAGAAAATTTCCTGGAATTG
>DATMSL010000799.1:0-9098 GCA_035565435.1 Dyadobacter sp.
TTCTAAAATCCCCGCATTGAAACACCATTTGGAAATGGCCAAAGCGCTGTTTGTCGCAGTGCCCAAACCCGCCAAAAACTAACGCACGGATAGCTGGGGACTCCTGTATTAATTCCGGGGCGACTCCCAGGTATCTGTAACGCGCTTGTTAATCATCAATTTGCACTACAATACCTTCATCACCCGCGAGCGTGATCGCATCTGCAACATGCATCCCGATGCGCTCTTCCTCGGTACTGAGCTTTATGATGCCTTTATAGCTGGCATTTTGCGGGCGGAAATAGGCCGGGCGGTGGCTCAGATTGAGGATGATGAGGAGTGTCTCGTGGTGCTCCTGCCTGAGGTAGGAGATAAGTTGCCCATCCGAATAAACCGGGCTGTAACTGCCTACGCTCAATGCCGCACTTTTTCTGCGAATGTCGATCAGTTTGCGGTAGAACGACAGCATGGAATGTGTGTCGTTTTTTTGTTTCTCAACGTTCACTCGCGCTGCATTGTAGGGCAGTCGCAGCCAGGGCTTCGATGCTGAGAAGCCGGCGTTAATCCCGGGTTCCCATTGCATGGGCGTCCGCGAAGGATCGCGGCTGATATTCAGGGCGGGCATATTCAGACCTTGCGGATCCACGATCTCGTCGACGGGGATGGGCACGTCGGTCATTCCTATCTCATCACCATAATAAATGGTGGGTGTACCGCGGAGCGTGAGCAGCAGCATGGCCGCGATTCTGGCCTGCGATAATCCCACGCGGCTGGCGATCCGGGGCTTGTCGTGGTTACTCAATACCCAGTTGGGCCAGCTTCCCACTGGCAGTGCACCCTCGTAGGCGTCGATCGCACTGGCGATTTCCTGAGAATTCCAGGGTAGGGTGAGGAGCTGGAAATTGAATGGGAGGTGCGCCCCGGTGTTGTTCTGGCCGTAGTAGATGACCAGTTTCGGTATCGGTAAATAAATCTCCCCGATGAGTACCCTGTCGTCGTAGGCGTCCGTGAGCTCGCGCATCATGCGCACAATCTGGTGCACCTCGGGCTGGTCGGTCGAATAAACGGGCAGGTATTCGTCGTACAGCGGGTTGGTGGTATTCGCAGGCGCATGGGGTACCGGCGGGTTGTCGCGCAACTGGCTGTCTTTGATCATGTGCCACATAACATCCACCCTGAATCCGTCGACTCCTTTGTCGAGCCAGAACCGCATGACATCGAGCATCGCCTGCTGTACTTCCGGATTGCGCCAGTTGAGGTCGGGCTGCTCTTTTAGAAATGCGTGGTAGTAATATTGCCCTGTGTGCACGTCCCATTCCCAGGCCGGCCCGCCAAATACGCTGAGCCAGTTGTTAGGTACCGAACCGTCTTCCTTACCGTCATGCCAGATGTACCAATCTCTTTTGAGATTGTCCCGCGATGAGCGGCTTTCCACAAACCACGGGTGCTGGGCGGAGGTATGATTCGGTACGAGGTCAAGCAGCAGCCGCATACCCCGTTGGTGTACCTCGCTCAGTAGTTCGTCGAAATCCTCCATGTTCCCGAAAAGCGGATGAATGCCGCGATAATCGGAAATGTCGTACCCGAAATCGGCCATGGGGGAGGAGAAGATCGGGGAGAGCCACAGGCAGTCGATACCAAGCCATTGCAGGTAGTCGAGCCGGGTGGTAATACCTTTCAGATCGCCGACACCATCGTCGTTGGAGTCCTGAAAAGACCTCGGATATACCTGATAAATAATACCATGTTGCCACCACTTGTGTTGGGCGGAGGTTGGTTCTGCTGAAAATATTGCCGTTGTATGTTCCATTATCCAGTCTCTTTTGAAATAGTTGGCAGCCCTCCTCTAAAATCACGCCTGCATGGACAGGGAGGTGGCATGAGTTTTTCCAGGCCGGAAATCCGGAGAGGCCAGGTGGCTGACATATTTACACATTATGACTAATATCAAAACAGGCGCGTACAGGGACGGCGAACAAATCAGGTTCAGGGTATGGGCTCCGCAAACCAGGCAAATGAACCTGATTTGTCAGCAAGACGGACCCGCAGCTTTCCAAATGGAGCCGGATGACGAAGGCTATTTCAATCTGACATTACCCTGGCAGGACGGACCCTGCCGCTATCGATATGAGCCGGACGGGCAGGGACCTTTTCCTGACCCCGCATCGCATTTCCAGCCCGAAGGTGTGCATGGATATTCACAGTTTGTAGATCACAGCCGTTTCCGCTGGACGGACGGTGAATGGCGGGGGCGTGCATTCGAAGACCTCATTTTGTACGAACTGCATGTCGGTACGTTTACGCCGGAAGGGACGTTCGAAGCTATAATCCCGCGGCTGGCGGCGCTGGCAGAACTGGGTATCAATGGCATCGAGCTAATGCCCGTTTCGGAATTTCCAGGCAGCAGGAACTGGGGCTACGACGGGGTGTTTCCCTATTCCGTCCACAGTGCGTATGGCGGGCCCGATCAGCTGAAAGCGCTGGTGGATGCCGCCCACGGGTTCGGCATTTCCGTTTTTTTAGATATCGTCATTAACCACATCGGGCCCGAGGGCAATTACCTGGATCATTTCGGGCCTTATTTTACCGATAAATACGCAACGCCCTGGGGCAAGGCGATTAATTTGGATGGCGAATGGTCGGATGGTGTGCGGGACTATTTTTCGGACCTGATCACATTCTGGTCGGAATACTACCATCTGGACGGGCTTCGGCTGGATGCCATCCATGAAATTTTCGACAAGGGTGCATTCAGTTTCTGGGAGCTCGTGCATGAAAAACTCCGTACACATCAGCAATATAGCGGTCGTAGTCTTCACCTCATTGCCGAATCCGATCTGAACAGTCCGCGTGTCGTCAAGCCCGTCCAAATCGGTGGCATGGGGTTCGATGCGCAATGGCTGGACGATTTTCACCATGCGCTTTACGTGTTGCTCGACGAGAAAGGCCGTGAGCGCCATGTCGATTTCGGAACCGTCGAACAGCTTGCCAAAGCTTACAAGGATGGTTTTGTGCACAGCGGCGGCTATGTGAAATTCAGGAAAAGAAAGCACGGAGCTTCGTCGGCAGGGGTCCCGGGCGCTTCCTTCGTTGCTTTCAATCTGAATCACGATCAGGCCGGAAACCGCGCCGGCGGTGAGCGCCTTAGCCAGCTCGTGAGCGTGGCCAGACAGAAGGTCGCGATGGCCGCATTAATGCTCTCTCCCTACGTGCCTATGCTTTTTATGGGGGAGGAATATGGGGAAAATGCACCGTTTTTCTTCTTTGTAAGCCACACCGACCGTGAGCTGATCGAGGCCGTGATTGAAGGGCGGAAACGCGAATTCAAGGACTTTGGTGACGGGCAGAAACCTCGTAACCCGCAGGACGAGGAAACTTTTCTGCGCTCTAAAATACAATGGGAAAAGCGTGCCCAAGACCCGTACGCCGACCTGCTAGCCTGGACTAAAGCCCTCATCGCAATGCGGCAAACACATGCCGCGCTAGGCAATTTCGACAAGGACGGAGTCGCCGTGGACGTACTGAACGATAGGGCATTACTCTTGAAACGGATCAGCCGTGACGAACTGGCCATGCTGTATTGTTATATCAATTTTTCCGATGAAAAATTGACCTTCTCGCTGCCGGGGGAGCCGCATTGGCGCCTGATGCTCGATTCGCAGGGAAATGCACGAGCAAAAGCGGACAACACTTGGTGCATCGACGGTCCCGGCGTCCAAGTATTCTCAAATGTATCCGATGTAACGTAAATGAATGCATTGATGCTGGCTACGCCGGGCGTGCGCCCTATTCCGACTGACTTTCCGGTTCATATTCCCACCCGGCCACGTCGTCCTCCGGGAAGAAGGAGTGCTGTTCGCGCGGAACTTCCGTTTCGCTGATTTCCTGAAAGCCCTGCGCTCTTTTGTAAATACCCCGGCGTCTGATACCCTGCAAATCGGTAAAGATGACCTGTGACTGATCCTGCGGATAGGCTCTGGTTTCGTTGAAATTATCGTTGGCATTTCTGCCGCTTCTGAGTGCTTCCGCAACAGCTTCCTGCGTCGCTTTATCTTTTTTGTTATCCATGATTTCTGTGTTTTGACCGGGTAGTTTGAACAAATTCCGTTCCCGCGGAAAAACATGTGGTATGATTTTGGGGTACCAGCGCCTTGCCTTTGAACTACGGCCTGGGCAGCTTTCCGTGCTTTTTCAAAAGACACATTTCACCTTGGTACGGTTTTAGGCAACAGACGGCACAAGAAATCAGAACGACCATGGCGAAGACTAAACACACTTCAAAAACTGATATCGTGCCCGACGCCTACGAGTGGGAGCGGGACGGACAAAATGCCAGCTTATGGAACAGGCATTTTACATTGAAAAACGAGGGGACGGCATTCCCGGAAACCGACGTTTACGACGTGGTCGTGGTGGGTGCGGGCATCACCGGGCTGACCACCGCATTGCTCCTGCAACAGGCGGGAAACCATTGTGTAGTTGCAGATGCTCATCACGCAGGTTTTGGTACAACGGGCGGTACCTCGGCCCATATCAACACATTTGCCGACACTACCTATGCCGAGGTCGAACAGGCATTCGGAACGGATGCTGCCCCGCTTTTCGCCGAGTCAATCCGCGACGCTGTGGAATTGATTCGGCATTTTGTTGATACCTACCGAATAGACTGTGACCTGGAATGGCGGCCAGGATATGTTTATGCCGAAACGGAAGACGAGGTAAAGGAGCTCGACGATTTATACGAGAGTGCATTGCGCGCCGGCGTGAAGGTGGCGCCCGTAGACGATGTACCCACGCCGGTACCTTACCTGAAAGCCGTGGTATTCGATGGACAGGCGCAGTTTCATCCCTTGAAATACATCGGCGGCCTGCTGAACGAATTCAGGAAATCCGGCGGAACGGTGGTAGAGAATGCCTGCATCCGGGAAGTGGAAACCGCCGACGGATATTATACGGCGGTCTCCGATCACCATCGCATCCACGCGAAGCGGGTAGTGTACGCAACACATATCCCGCCCGGGGGGATCAACGTGCTGCATTTCCGGAATGCCCCTTACCGCAGCTATGTCATCGCGGCTACACTGGCAGACGGCGCTTACCCCGATGCCCTGGTGTATGATTCGCAGGATCCTTATCATTATTTCAGAACACATACGATAGACGGGCAGTCTTACCTGGTAGCGGGCGGTCACGATCATAAAACCGGTCACAACGATCCTCAGCAAGCTTTTGCCGACCTGATCGCCTATACTAGCAAGTACTACAAAGTAAAACACGTTGCCTACCAATGGTCAGCTCAATATTACGTTCCGGCCGACGGCCTCCCTTACATTGGGCACCTTCCGGGCGCGCCGGATGGTATTTATGCGGCCACGGGCTACAATGGCAACGGGATGATCCTCGGTACAGCCGCCGCACTGGTATTGTGCGACCTCATTACGACCGGAGAAAGCAAGTACAAGGCGCTCTTCGACCCGGGGCGGGTGAAACCGGTTGCGGGATTTGCGGAAGTAGTGAAAGAAAATGCTGACGTCGTAAAACGGTTCATCGGTGATCGCTTCGGTATTGCCCATATCGATTCCCTCGCGGATGTAAGTCCCGACGAGGGCAGGATCATCGAGCTTGAAGGGGAGAAACTGGCTGTGTACCGTGATCCTGCGGGTGAAGTCCACGTGCTCGATCCCGTGTGTCCGCACGCGAAGTGCATTGTGCAATGGAACAGCTCAGAGAAAAGCTGGGATTGCCCTTGTCACGGCGCACGGTACGATTGCTTCGGACATGTACTCACCGGTCCGGCGCGGGCAGATCTGGATCAGATGCTTTGAGGCCTGCAATGTTTCACGGACAGGCCTGAATGAATAATGCCCTCTGAAAATCAAATTCTTTCAGAGGGCATTCATTACGAAGGCTTTTTTGATCTGTATGCCTGCTGACTATTTAAGTAACCACATCTTCTGATTGTAGTCGTCGTTACCGCCGTATTGCGATTGAATCGCCTTTGTCAGGTTATCGTAATTGTAGTTGATCTCGGTGTCCGGGTACATCCACCTAACCGGTATTTTATCCTTGTCGGTATTGTTATTGGACAATGGATTAACCGGGAAGACCGGATAACCGGTGCGGCGGTTTTCGAAGTATCCGTCAAATCCGGCTTGAAGGAAAGTTCCCAGATATCTTTGGGTAATGATTTTCTCAAGCTGCTGCTCGGGTGTCCCCGACAATTTTACCTTGGGTGAGGCCAGGTAAGCGGTGATATAATCGGCAGTGATTTTGCGGTTATGGTGGAAATCAGCATTGTCCGGAGTATTGTTTGCTACAAACTGCATTCCCGTGCGGATCGCATTTTCGTAATAGGTACTCGCAGGTGTGCCGTTGATCCACCCTCTTAATGAAGCTTCTGCCAGCATAAACTGCAAAACTGAATAGCTGATCAAATAAATCGGCTCCGAATTGGCCAATTCGGAATAGC
Source organism: Dyadobacter sp. (assembly GCA_035565435.1). Taxonomy (GTDB): domain Bacteria; phylum Bacteroidota; class Bacteroidia; order Cytophagales; family Spirosomataceae; genus Dyadobacter. Next base: position 6,449 of record DATMSL010000799.1, read on the forward strand.
GTGCATTCAGGTTGGAATAATCTTTCGAAGATGCTACTGCGGTAAGGTCCGAGTAAACAGCCGAAGGGTTGACTGCCCGGTAGGCATCGTAACTCGAGGGGCTTATACCGGCTGCCACCTTAACGGGCGAGGGAGCAGCATAATAGAACAGCCGGTAGTCTTCCAGCTCTTTTAGTTTATCTACAATCATCGTAGACATCACCGGGTAGATTAGGCCCTGGTTGTTTAGCTTATACCAGGGATAGCGCTGCCCCGCTACGTCAGAATATACCCTTTGGAAGTTGTCGGCCGAGCTTTCGAAGATAGGCTTCGTCGTAACGATCGTATTGAAGCGCGACTTGATATTTAAATCAGTATCACTTTCTTTGGCCGACAGCGTCAGAAGGACCTTCAATGCAAAAGTGTTGACTACTTTCCGCCATTTTGTAACATCGCCGTTGTAAATAGGATCACCGGCGAAAGTCGTACCCTGAGAGAATGCCTGATCTGCTTCTTCGAGCTCTTTCAGGATACCCAGAAATACTTCTTTCTGCGTAGAGTATGTCGGTCGGATGGTGCCTGTTTCTCCCTGCAAAGCATCTGCATAGGGAATATCTCCAAGACGCATGGTCAGATCATAGAACCTCCACGCGCGTACAAACTTGCCGAGCCCGGTAAAGGAGTTTTTTAATGCTCCGTCCGGCGCCAGATCGATCATCTTCTGCACGTTTGTGAGCACGACGAGTCCATTGTATTCCTGTTTTCCCAAATTGTTGTATTGTAGGGAATTAGGGAATTCGGTGTGATTAATGGCTTTGGAAAGCAGGGCCGGGTCCAGATAACTGATGGAGGTGATATTCAAAATCAGGTTCGTTGCCAGCATCTGGGGTGACACCGATGTTGCCGCATTGGGATTGGTATTAATCTCCTGGAAGTCCGCGCAGCTGTTTAACGCAAGCAAGCCGCCAACAGCGAACATATATTTAGCAATGAATTTCTTCATGATATAGGTCAATTTGTGTTAATCAAAAAGTGAGTTGGATGTTACCACCTACGTAGCGTACGGAAGGAGAAGTAAGCTGCGTATCATTGGCCTTATCAGGATCGGCAAAACGGAAATCCTTCGTCCACATCCACACATTTTGTCCTGTAAATGATATCGAAGCTGATTTGGCACCCACATATTTTGCAAAAGACGGCGGAAGCGAGTAGCCAATGGAAAGCTCGCGCAGCTTGAAGAAAGTAGCATTGGTCACACCGCGTGTTCCGTCACCATACCGGCGGGCATAGGTTTCATAGGAGACCTTCGTGGTATTGGGTGCATACTCGCGGGTATCGCTGGTGATATTCCCCATATTGTCGTATGTAGCGCTTCCGGAAGTTACCACTACACCCTTCCCTACAAACGACTTGTTTTTGTTCACCACCTCATCGTAGCGCCATTCGTTATCCGAGTCGGGGTGTGCGCCGGTATCCCACATTTTGTAAGAGGTGTAGTTATTCAAAAATCCGCCAATCCGGCCGTCAAATGCGGCAGAAAGGGTAAATCGCTTGTAACGGACGGTGTTTGCCAGCCCCCAAATAAATTTTGGGTCGGTGTAACCATACAAGCTGCTGTACGTACTTGCCTGGGTAAGACCATTGGCCTGGTGAATCAAATTACCTTGCGGGTCTCTCAGCCAGGTAGCCCCGGTGTAGGTATCTGTACGCCCACCCGCTTTTGTCCAGTTGTTTTTAGCAGAATATTGCGGGTCCAGCGCTTTAAAGTAGCGGTGATTGTAAGACCAGTTGGCGGTTGCATCCCATTGCCAGTCCCCTTTTTTCAGGATATTCGCATCAAGAGAAACTTCCATCCCCTTGCGAACGTAGGTCTGATCGATGTTAATCAGCGTGTTGTTAAATCCGGATGCCTGCGATATCGCCGCGCTGGTTTGAATGTTGTAATTATACTTGTTGAAATAAGCGATGTCCAGCTTAAAACGTTTCTTTAAGAAATAAGCTGCCGTTCCGATTTCCCATGTACGGTTGGTTTCCGCCACTACATCTGTTGCGTTGATGATCGTGCCGGGATAGGCTGCGGAGTTAAGGCCGCTCCATACGCCTGTGCTGGTGGAATAAGTATTGTTGGTCGCGTAAACACCTAAATCGGATTTAGCCAACGTCCAGGATCCACGTACTTTCCAGAAATCCAGCCAGTCTGGCAAAGACTGGAAAAATTCACTGACCACGACACTCGCACCCACCGAAGGATAGAAATAACTGTTGGTCTTGGCTGGCATGGACGAACTCCAGTCGTTTCGGCCGGTTACGTCCAGAAAGAAGGTGTTGTTGTAGGCCAAACTGATTTTTCCCAACAAACTGTTTACCTGTTTACGGAAACGGGGGTTAGTAGCAGCCGTGTTAGGATCTACAACGCTGACATCCGGCCTTTCGACGGAGTTGTTGAGCGAGTAATAACCCGGTATAAGCAACCCGCTTCTCGTTGCACTGTAAAGATAGTTGTTGTCATATTTAAAGATGGTACCACCTGCCAGGGCGTCGATACCTAATTTGCCGAAAGTCTTATTGTAAGTAAAGAAAGCGTCTCCGTTAAAGCTGTAACCATTTCTTTTAGCAATAGAATACAATCCGGATGCATCCCAGCCGCGGGTGGAAAGGATTCCCGGCGGGT
>DATMSL010000800.1:0-7920 GCA_035565435.1 Dyadobacter sp.
AGCGTCGCGGTGAAGCTGGCGTTCATTTTGTTCTCTTCAATTCCGTTCAGCTTTTCGTAGGCCATCATGTATGGGTTGTCGTACCATGCATTGTAGTGCCAGTTTTGTTTTACATCAGGGGTGATCCAGTAATTGTTTTTATACAGGCTCAGGTCATATTCCGGTCCCATCCAGATCAGAATGTTGTAAATGTAGCCCTGCGCATCGTATCCTGAACCTGCAACCTGAGGAGCTGTGATGCGGTTGTAGCCGACCTGACTGTTCAGTCTGAACTTCTCTCCAACCTTCATTTCGCCGCTCACATTGAAACTGGTAGTATTGGATTTGAGGTTGGGATACTGCCCCTTATTATAAATATGGCTCATCGACACACGGAAACTGCCATTCTCGCCGGTCTGTGTAATGCTGACGTTATTGTTGGAAATCAGACCTGGTACGAGAAAGTCCCGGAAATTGTTCTTTCCTACCGACCGCAGTTCCGACACTTCCATTTGTTTGGTAATAGGATTCCATTGGTTGGCCATGGTGCCGTTATCCAGTTTGGCCCCCCAGATATAATCGGTCGGGCTGTATGCGCTACCTAATCCGGCGCTGTAAGAATGCTGGACTTTCGGCAGCATCAAAAAGCCTGCATTGAACATGTTGTTGCTGTTCACCGTGACGGAAAGACCTTTACCGGCAGCGCCGCGTTTGGTGGTGACGATAACCGCCCCGCTGCCGCCTCTTGAACCGTATAAAGCAGCTGCTGTGGGGCCTTTCAGAACATCAATACTTTCAATATCGTCCTGATTGAGGTTTTTCAGCGAGATATTCACGTAAGGTACGCCGTCGATGACGAGCAACGGCGTTTCACCGCGGAGATCGAGTGTGGGCGCTTCGTTAAACTCAGTACTGTTTTTAACCCAAAGCCCCGAAATTTTTCCGGTTAAGGATGTAGCCAGGTTGGTACCCTTTACAGTCTGAATGGCAGCTCCGCTTACCTTTTGCACCGAGTAACCGAGGGATTTCTCTTCACGCTTTACCCCGAGTGCGGTAACCACTACCTCGCTAAGCTGCTTGATATCCTGCGACATCACCAGATCGATTGTGCTTTGATTGCCTACGGTGATTTCTTTGGGAACAAAACCGATAAAAGAAACGGAAAGTACGGCGCCTTCGCCCTGAACGGTCAGGCTAAATTTTCCATCCTGATCGGTGATAGTACCGTTGGTCGTTCCTTTTTCAACGACGCTAACGCCGGCGAGGGTGCCTCCGTTTTCGTCCCTGATGGTTCCTTTAACCGGTTTGTCGGCGGTGGAGAATACGCGGTTAAGTAAAGCGCCTGATGAAAGGGACGGGCGGGCGGTTCCGCCGTATCCTGTGGTTGCCATAACCACAAATGCCGCGCATAAAAGCCGGCACAGCCAGCCGATACGGCAGGGAGAGAGGGTAAATGTGTTTCGCATTTAGTTTAAGGAAAGTTAAATTCGGGTTAAGAGATTTCAACTATGCAATTTACTGTTCATTGTCATTTTGGTACTATAATGCGCTCGTTAAATTTGTAATTTGTTACGATTTGTCTCTGTTGAATCGATGAGGTATGGGGGCTATTGGTTGTTTTTCAGGGTGTTAATGGGGGTTTTCGGGAAAGGGAAGCCGAGTCCTATGCTCTTCCAATCCAATCCGGAAGTTGTATGTTTTCGAAGGCTGGTTAAAAGCATTATTGTTTGTCAGGTACGCGCTGTATTTCAAGGATTTAATATTACTTAACCTGCTTGAAATTTTGGAAATGTCCGGATCGGCAGGCGGCACCGGACTGGATGCCTGACAGTTATGTATATACGCCTGCCGATTCGGTTACCTTCTGAGGGTAAGCGGGCCCGGCCTGTTACCAGTTAAATTACGTTAAAACCCGGTTTTGAACGGGAAACCAATGAGAAGATGCGATAACTTGGCATAAACCAAACATCGCACAGCGACCCGATCCTATGCTGAAACCTGTCAAAATACTATCACTCTGCATTGCACTCTGCATTTGCCACCTGAGCATTGGCCAAAAATATCCCCAGACTGGGAAGCTTAAACACAAGGAAAGCCTGAAAAACGAAACGGCTGCTATTACCGCCGATCAAATCATTGCGAAAGGCGATACCATTACGTATTTGGGAAACGTCTCGGTCACAACGAAAAAAATAACCGCTCGAAAAGCGGAAAAAGTGGTTTTCGATCAAAAGGCGAATAAGATTACAATCTGGGGCAGCAAAGAATTCAGATCCAGATGCAGGACTATCGTCAATGGCTATAATCTGCCCGAGGAACGCGTCGAATATGTTTTAGGATCCGGATTAGCGAGGGTGTTTTAAATGCTAACATCCATTGCGCGGAAAGCCTTATTTAACCTTTATGGACTCAATAATTTGCGAAATGGTATGCTCTTTACTGTTATGGCTATAAATGGTAAGTCTGAGGGCATTACCGAGGTTATAATAGATTCCGATTACCCCGTCACCTGCCTTTTTCGGTTTTACCATTTTTGTCGGATATCCGTCCCGATTGCTTTCGGTAATGATATATGTATCCGAAGTGATCGTTGAAAATCTGCTGGAATACATGCCGTAGTCGTAACGAACCGTATCCTTTTTATTAGTGAGTCCCCCGACCTTGGAATCATAACCCTGGCCCGTGAATTTATGCCATTCTGAAGGTGCTTCAACGGTGAAAATACCGAAATCAAATGTTGTCCACTCACTTCTCGGTTCCTCTTTTTTGCAGGTCAGAAACAGGAAACAACTTGTCAGAATTACAATAGCTTTCATGATTTCGTTCGGCGTTTTCTATTTGTATAACTTATTTAAAGAATGGAAGACTACAAGTAAATCCAAACGGTTGCAATCGTCAGGAGCCGACGTACGTACTTCTACGTATCTTTAAATATCAGTATTGCTTCGCACAAATGGCCTGGTGAGATGAAGTTACTTTGTAACATCAAATCGTAAATGGCTATGAAAAATACCCTTGTTTTATTCTCTATTATTCTTCTCTCCGCTACTGGCGGCCGGTGCCAGGCAGTTCTGAACAGGTTTCACGACAAAGCAAGGTACCGCGCCGAACAGCGGGCCGATCAGGCGATGGACCGCGCCATCGACAAGGCGGAGGAGGCGATCACGCAAAAGCCCGAAAGGAAAGAATCCGGTAAAAATGAAACCGTGCAAACGGTACCCGCGGGTGATGCCTTCAAAAGCTATTCCTCCTATGATTTCGTTCGTGGCGAACACGTCAGATATGCCGAGGATTTTTCGCAGGATGTTATCGGTGAGTTTCCTATGCATTGGGCTACCAATAACCGGGGTGAGGCGGTTACTATTGAAGGTTTGCCAGGCAAATGGATGCGCATGTTTATAGGTGAATTTGTGTCTCCGGAGATTAAGAAATTGCCGGATAATTTCACGGTTGAATTTGATATGCTGCTCACTTACATGGACAATGACGAACAGGATTTCGGGGCTATGTTTCCCGGATTTGAATGGCAGCTATTGCAATTGGCGCCCGGCCAGGAAAGCGCCCGGCTTTTTGCCCAGGGCGGAAGCGAAGTGAGCAAAATAAGTCTCATCGTCCAGCCGGCTTATGAGGACCGTTCTTCGATCTATGTGCAGAGTTATAACAAACGCGACATGTATTTCGAGGGTGGTAATAAAGATCTGAGAAAATTCGGCAACAATTACCGAAAGCCCTTTCATGTGGCGATATGGGTGCAAAAGCAGCGGTTACGCTGCTGGATCAATGAGGAAAAAGTATATGACATACCGCAGGCAATAGCCCCGCAAACTGCCTTCAATCATCTGGGTTTTTTAATGGCGGACAATAATCAGGAGGATAATGTAGGCGTATTCGTTTCAAATATCCGAGTATCGGAAGGCGCGGCCGATATGCGCAGCAAGCTCATCACGGAAGGCAAACTGGTAACAAACGGAATCCTGTTCGATTCCAATTCCGATCATATAAAACCGGAAAGCGCTGCCGTGATGAGACAAATAGCCTCGGTCATGCAAGAGAATGCTCAGGTAAGGGTGAGGATTGACGGCTACACGGATAGTGACGGGGAGGATGCGAAGAACCTGGACCTGTCCCAGCGCCGCGCAAATGCGGTAAAAAATGCGCTCGCAGAAGTGTATAAGATAGACGCTTCCAGAATGGAAACGAAAGGAATGGGAGAAACAAAGCCCATAGCCGACAACGCGACCAAAGAAGGCAAGGCGCAAAACCGCCGTGTGGAATTCATTAAGCTGTAATGGTTATTAGTACTTTAGTTATTGATGTTTTATGAATACGTTTGGATTCGGCTTCCTCTCATTTTGTATCGCTTTGAATGTTCTTTGCTCCGCGGGGGAAGAGGGCATTGGCGGGAAAAAAAAAATAAGGACATCCCGCAACCCGTCGAACAGGTTTTGGAAAGCACCTTGAAAACCTGTTCAGGTATGGCGACCAAAACGCGGGAACACCAGGTTTGCAGCGTGTCGAATTTGCGGCTTTATCCTACGCGTTGAAAATCAGGCCAGGAAAACTAACTTTGGGCAACGATAACCGGCCCTTCATGATGAATAAAATCTCTGCTTTATTTTTTGCTTTTTTATGGATCGCGCATGCGGTATCGGCACAGGATACGGAAGAAGCAAAAATTCTTTCAGCCAAAGACGATTCGGCCAAAGTAATCAGGCTGGCTAATTATGCATTTAGCTTTGTAGATTCCGACAAAAAAAAGGCAGTACGCTTGTACGATGAACTGATGCGTCTCAGCAAAAAATTGAATTATCCCTATTGGTCAGGGATGGTTTGGTTCAACCGCGGATATATGAATGCCAAAGCCGCAAACGATGTGGAAGCAATGCGGAATTTTGATTCGGCTGCCGTGTATCTAAAGAAAACGGACCGGGTCGATATGGAGGCGTACAGCCATTTGAATATCGGTGCGATAGCGGAAAGGCTCGGTAAAATTGATGAAAAAGTCAACCGGATTTCAAAGGCGATCCAACTTTTGCAAAACACGAAATACCAGAACATTCTCGCGAACGCGTATAGTGCTATGGGTGTGTTGTTTTTCAACCTCGACGAATACGATAAGGGATTGATGTATTTTCAAAAAGGTGCTAAGACGGCGATGCAGGCCAAAGATACGTCGACGCTGGTGGAGACGCTGTACGGAATGACGAACTGCTTGTCCTCGCAGGGGAAATTTCCCGAGGCATTAACGAATGCCAGCGAGGCCGTCCGGCTGGCTACTTTGCGCGGAAACGACTATACCTTATGCGTTGCCCATAACAGCATGGCCGAGCTGTACCGCAAATGGGGTAAGGCTGGTTTATGCATCGAACACGCCCGGCAGGTGCTGCAATACGCCACTGCCAACAACGACGTGCAGTACCAGCTGATCGGCACCATGGGGCTGGCCGATGGCTATCGCCTCGCGCGGAACTTTCGGGAAAGCATCCGGTACTACAACAGGGCTTTGCAACTGGGTGAGGAAAAGGACGTGGTGATCCAGCTCGACGACATTTACAAGGGCCTGTCAGAGGCCCACGAACACCTCAACAATAACGGGCAGGCTTTGGATTACTATAAAAAATACATCGTTTACCGCGACAGTGCCAGCAACGAACAAATCAAGAAAAATGCCGCAGAACTCGAAGTGAAATATCAAACGGCCGAAAAGGAGAAAGTACTGTCTCAAAATAAATTGCAATTGGCTCAAAAGGATTTGCAACTTCAGAAGACCCGCAGTTACATCTATTACGCTTTGGGTGCTTTTGTTTTAGTATCGTTGGTGGCGATCCTGCTTTACTTACAATCGAGGTATAAAAAGCTCTCGCATGCCAGGGAGGTACAGTCGATCCAGCAGCAGAAGGAGTTGCAACTGTTGCAGGCACTCATGCAGGGAGAAGAAAAGGAGCGCAGCCGCATTGCGAAAGACTTGCACGATGGTGTGGCAGGCATGCTGGCCGCGGTGAAAATGCACCTGAGCAGCGCCGAATCGGCCGACGGGCTTTTGTTGGAAGAGGGGTACCGGCAAGGGATGACCCTGTTGAACGAAGCCACGGAGGAAATCCGGAAAACCTCGCATAACCTGATGCCCGAAGTACTGCTGCGGCACGGATTGGACATTGCGCTGGGCCGCTATTGCGAGCGGGTCAGCAATAGCAGAGGGCTGAAAATCCAGTACGACTCCTGGGGTGAGATCGACCGGTTTGCCGATAGTTTCGAATTGTCGGTGTATCGCATTGTCCAGGAATTACTCAACAATGTAATAAAGCATTCAAAGGCTACCCACGGCATGGTGCAGCTGACCCAGCAGGACGACCTCCTTTCGATCTCTATTGAAGACAATGGCGTGGGCCTGGCGACGGGTGCTGACAAGCCGGACGGAATGGGATTACACAACCTCCAGAGCCGGATTAAAGCCATGAACGGAAAGCTCGACATCAGGGAATCGGAGGAAAACGGTTTCGCGGCCTACCTGGAATTTGAGGTATTAAATATAAAAAGGGAAATAGCCGTATGAAAAAGATAGACGTGGTCATCATCGACGACCATGAAGTGGTGATAGACGGCCTCGTAGCGATGCTTTCGACCTCCGACCGGCTGCAAATAACCTACACGACGCAAAGCGGGAGGGAGCTGCTCGGGTATTTACAGACAGCCGCGCCCGATGTGTTGCTGATGGACATTCAAATGCCCGAAATCAGCGGTATCGAGTTATGCAGGCAGGTGTTACAGCAGCAGCCGAAAGTAAATATCATCGCATTCAGCAGTTTCGATGATTCCAGCTATGTGAAAAATGTGATACGCAAGGGGGCCAAGGGTTACCTGCTGAAAAACTCCGACAAACAGACAATCATCCGGGCGATCGAGCGCGTTGCCGGCGGGGAGGAGTTTCTGGATGATAAGATCAAGAACATCCTGTTGCAGGAAGCCATCACAGGGCAGCGCCGTTCTATTTATGAAATACCGCTGACCAAAAGGGAAAAGGAGCTGGTGACACTGATCGCGGAAGGGCATTCGAGCCAGGAAATTGCGGACAAACTATATATCAGTCTGAGAACCGTCGAAACCCACCGGTTGAATATCAATCAGAAAATGGGGGTAAAAAATACGGCAGGCCTCTTGAAGGAAGCCATCAAGCGAGGGCTGATTGATTGATTTTTATATTTCTGGTCAATATATACGCCACCAGCATATTGGGCACCCAGCATAACCACGCCACGAAAACATATGCCTGGGTGAAATCCTGCAATACTGCGACCAGCAGCGGTAGCCACAGGCGGAGTGTTACCGCTGCAAAACATGCCGCGTAACTGAAAGTCATCCATTTTTTGTGCGCTGGTATTTTGCCTTTCAAAATGCTTGTGTAGCCTATCCAGGTAGCGGCGCACCAAACAATCGCCAGGCAGAGGAAGCCGAGGGTAGCGACTATGCCGCCGTCTGCGTGCAGCGACAGGTATCCGGCAGCCAGCGAACTGCAAAGGGCGGATATTACGTATGTTTTTCCCAGAGCGCGATGTAATGGCGGCGTGGCGATCCTGATTTTTTGACTGAACTGAACCCAGCCGGCCAGCAATGCAAGGCCGCCGGCAATAATATGGACATAAAAAGCCGGGAGCCAGAATGCGCTGGCCAATAACCCGGCGCTTTTGCGGGCCAGCATACCGAATTTGTCTTGTAAAAAATAAAACAGGGGATACAGCCCGATGAGCATCGCCAGGATGGCGCACACGACTTGGGCGATTTGGTAGGGTAGCGCTGGAGCGGATTTGTTTGCCATTGATGTGATTTTGCTTCATGATGCATTTATTGAAAGTCAGGTTGCATCTCGTTTCATCCTATTCATCCGAATGCCGGATGTTCTTCCCTGCTGCGGGTTGTGGATATATTGATAAAGTTGAGTTATTT
>DATMSL010000801.1:0-8785 GCA_035565435.1 Dyadobacter sp.
AATATCCCGGGTACCAGGCTTTTCCGCAATTTCAAAGGGGGAGAAGGCCTCGGTTCCAATGTCAATTTTACACGCAATGGCCCTGTGTTGCCCCAGGAGCAACGAGACGGCGAATTGAGCGAGCCAGAAAAACAATACAAAAGTTCTTTTTGTCATGATGCTGATGATAATCAGGTCATTGAAAAATTCATACTTTTATAATGAATTCAAGAATGATTGGAACTATTGGAACGGAATTGTAATACTACTTGGGCAATACCTCAAATATAACGTTTCAAATGTAGATTGCAAATTTTAAAGATTGTTAATGAACGTTAACGGGAAATATTTAGCTGGTAATGAATCCCAAATCGCTATTTTGAGAACATAATGGGGCTAATGATTAGTCAGTTTTAAACTTGTGTTTTTCCGCTCAAACAGAGAACTTAACCCCATGAAAACCGAAGCTTGAAAATGATGTAACTTTTCTGAGTAAAAGTGTATATTAACAAGCCGATCCGATTCACGCGAAACGCTCAATGCTTTCTCCAATGGTTATTACACCGATTTATACAGAGCATTTTGTACTAACCAAAATGACGGCCGGAGACGGTGATAAATATTTCAGGCTAAGCAATAATGCCAATGTGATGAAATATGTCACCGGCTATTCGCTTACGCGCGAGGAGTCGGACGATATGCTCAAAAGCTTCCTGGAAGAGTACGGGATGGACACCTACCTGGGCAGATATCTGATCGAGGACAGGTTTTCGGGGGAGCTAGTGGGTGCCGCCAAGCTGGACAAGATAGGATCGGCGATCGAGATCGGGTACCGGGTTATGGAGGAGTACTGGGGGAAAGGGGTAGCAACGGAAATCGCCAGGGGATTGATCCGCTTCTCCAAAAATGTGCTGAAAGCCAGGGATGTGATCGCATTTGTGAATGTCAACAATACTGCGTCTATCCGCGTATTGGAAAAAGCCGGAATGACGAATACCGAGTTGATCGAAGACCTTGATGAAGTCAAGTACAGGTTTAATTATTCACCAAAAAGTACCCCCTTTATGAAAAAAGTACTCTACATTATCCTTGGACTCATTGCGCTCGTCCTGATTGCCGCTTTCATCATGCCGAAAGATTATGCCGTCGAGCGTGAGATCGTCGTGAACAAACCCAAAGCGGAGGTTTTTGAATACCTGAAATCCCTCAAAAAACAGAACGACTGGAGTGTCTGGGGGCGTCGCGACCCGAACATGCAAAAGACATTCTCCGGCACGGACGGTACCGTGGGCTTCGTTTCGATGTGGGACGGCAACGACGACGTTGGGAAAGGCGAACAGGAAATTACCAAAATTGAAGAAGGCCATAGGATCGACACTCAGTTGCGCTTCCTGAAACCATTCGAGAGTACCAGCGACGCTTATATGATTACGGATGGAATCGACTCGGCGTCCACGCGCGTCCGTTGGGGCTTTACGGGTAAAATGCCCATTCCGATGAACGTTATGCTCCCGATAATGAATATGGAGGAATCGATTGGGAAGGATTTCCAGGAAGGATTAACCAACCTGAAAGGAATACTCGAAAAGCAATGAGCCACACGGACCCACGCATCGACGCTTACATAGTCAAATCTGCCAGCTTCGCGATTCCCATACTCGAATACCTGCGTGCGCTCGTACACGAGACATGCCCGGAGGCGAAGGAAACGATGAAGTGGAGCTTCCCTCATTTTGAATACAAGGGAAGTATCCTGTGCAGTATGGCTTCTTTCAAACAACATTGTGCATTTGGCTTCTGGCTGGAATCGCGCCTGAGCGATCCGAATAATCTGCTCGCCGTGAATGGCGAGCGGGTAGGAATGGGAAGCCTCGGTAAAATTGGAAGTATCGAAGACCTTCCTGCCGAGGAACATCTGCGCGGGTTTATCCTCGAAGCTATGCAACTGATCGACAGCGGCGTAAAACTGAAAAAGGATAACAAACCGCTGGAAACGAAGGAACTGGTCGTTCCCGCCTATGTGACGGACGCCCTGGCCGGCAATGCAGCCGCAAAGAAAGTTTTTGAGGGATTCAGCTATTCCAATAAAAAGGAATATGTAGAATGGTTCGAAGATGCCAAAACCGAAGCCACGCGCGAAAAACGCATTGCGCAGGCGCTGGAATGGCTGGCCGAAGGGAAGGTGCGAAACTGGAAATATGTTAGATAACGAAAATCCCGGAGAGATCCGGGATTTTGCATTTCAGGGTTTAAGACGCAATTAAAACTTACCGTCCTCTCCCGCGATCGTGTATCTGAAAGTGTAGTAGCTCGATTCTTCGGTAGGCACATCTTCCGGCGCACCTTTGTAGTAGCTGATAATCTCCACTTTGGCGACTTTACCGTTGGCGGTTCTGACGAGCAGTGTCCTGCCCGGAATCGGCAGGATCGCGTGGACGCTCATATCGTATTTGTACCAGCTGTTGCCGCTGCCGCCGGGAATCGCAAAACCGGCGTCGCCGTCGGTTTTGTAGCCGTCTTTCGGGGCATCACTTACCTGGTCGAAGGGTTTTTCCAAAACGATGGCACCACCTTCGCCGGGGCCGCTCGTGCCACTGTTGGTTGCGATAGTCGTTTTGCTGAATGCAATGTCCCAGTTTTTCGTCTTGGCGTCGGTAGCAGGCACTTCCTTGCCGGAAGCCAGGCTGAAATAGGTGTAAGACTTGGTATTCGCATTCAAATCTTTGATCACCGTGATTTCCGGCTTCGCAACGGTCGCGAAATGCGACTCATGAACAAGCGTTGCGGTTTCCGGCAATGCCGCTAGGGTGCATGCCGAGATGATGATGGATTTCAATAGCATAATCAGGCTCCTTTCTTCACAAGTTTGTATTCCAATTTAGGCTTACCACGCTCGCCGCCGTCGCTGGCATGGAAACTGATAAATCTCAGCTTGTAAATGTTGCCGGCCGGGTCTTTGATGAGATAGAAACGATCGGTTTTGACGCCAATGGTACCTTGAGTAACACGCCATTTTGAACCGATTACATCCGCAGCCTTGCTGAATGTGATACCTGTAAGGTTGCTTTCAGCAAATGCATCGTAACTGGCAGTGGTGGTGAGTACTTCCGCGGCTTCCACGCCGCCCAGATTGTTGGTAAATACCAGGTCGGAGAACCCGTAAGGGATCAAACCAGCGCCGAAATTGGTGAAATACATGCTGTAACCCCATTTCAAGTCCCAACGGTCTTTGGCAGGTTCAACGTCGACGGTCGCGCCTTTTTCAAGGGAAATAAATTCGAAGTTATAGGCAGCGTCCTTGGTAATGTCGATGGTTTTGAAAGTGGTGTCGTTCACTTTGGCATATTGCAATGTGTAGCCGGAGCCTTTGCGCAGAACGCGTATTTTGTACAGATCTGCCGCCGGAAGAACGTCCATCGATCCGCCTTTACGGTTGAGAATATACACTTTGTTGTCTGTATCGGTGGCTGACACTGCGGCAATTACCGTTTTCGTAATGTCGCCGGCGGCATCATCTACAAGCGAAAGTTTACCGACTCCCTGACCCACAGCCAGCGAGTCGGTTTTGAAATCCTTGTCAGAAACCGCGTTGATATCCGTTTTGTTGATAGCCAATGCCGAAGCGCCGTTCGTTCCGTTGATGGTCACGCGGAAATCGGAGCCGTTGTAAAATCCGAGGTCCCAGCTGTTGCGCAAAACAGGCGTTTGTGCGTTGGCGCTAAGATCGAGGAATACCGAATTGGCGGCGCTGCTGCCGGCTTCGGAGCCCGCGATACCATTCAGCTGGATGCTGGTACCCTCGGAAATAATCGCTTTGAAGCTCAGTTTCAATGCGGAATTGGTACCCACCAGTACCGGTGTGCCCACCGAAGCAATTTTGAATGTAATGCTCTCGTCACCATCCAGAAGTACACCCGGTTTTTTGTTCACTTTGAAAGAAACAGACGACTGTCCGGCAGGTACCGACAGTGTGATGGTGTTGTTGGCTGTGGCAGGAGTGGTGGTAAACTCTGTGTCGTAAATAAGCTGTGTAGGTGTTAATGTTACCGAAACGGGAGTAGCAGCGTCTACCGCTCTTGTAAGCGAGATTTTGATCTCAGTTTCTTCTCCTTCAAAACCTTTTTCGGTCGCTTCGAAAGCTGCCAGGTTATCCGGTAGTGGTGGTTCGTCGTCGCTGCACGCATTGAATGTTCCCACGAATGCAACCAGCAATAGCGACCGGACTATTTTTTTCATAGTTGTTGGAGTTTAATGAAAGGGTATTTTGATTGTTAAAGCTTTGTCCATTGAAAACTGAGGCCGAGGAAATACGACCGGCCGAACGACATAGGGACCGGACCGCCTGTACTGTGTGCGCCGCCGGTGTCGATGGAGGTATTTCGCAGGTTAGTGACGCCGAAAAGGTTTTTAATGCCTCCCAGGAGATTTACGTATTTACCCAGGGTTTTGCTGAGCGTGAGGTCGGCCATGTGAAAACCCTCGGTTTCGGCGAGGCGGATATTGACCTGATCGGCACTTTCATAAATCGGGCGTTTCCCGGAAAATTTGTAGAATAGGTTAACACTCGCACCGGCTTTTTTGAATGTGTAAAGCAGGTTTGCATTGACTTCGGTTGACCACATAAACTCAGGTAGGGAGCCAAAATCTTCGGGGGCTTGAGAAAACTCGTTGTAGCGGCCGATGTAAGTGGCGCCTAGCGTTGCTTGAAGGTCCTTCCAGAACAGCTTGTTGTCGAGAGAAAAGCCAGTGGTCTTGAATAAATGGATATTCAGGTACGTAGTCTGCGTCCCGTCGTTAGGATTGGAGCCGGTGTCGATCAGGTCGTGTAATACATTGTAAAAGCCGCCGAGTGTGGAGGTGACGTGAATTCCTTCGCGACTGACGGCTTGCCATACGAGGAACGAGTTGAAACTGTTCGAGTACTCTGCTTTCAGGTTGACATTGCCATTAATGGAATGCGATGCGTCATGAAAATCGAAATACAACTCGCGTAACGCAGGCGAGCGGAACCCACGCGCGTACCCGAAGCGGAAATCCAGTGACTTGCTCAAAGTCAGTTTCCCATTCAACGACGGAATCACAGGCGGCGCGTCGTAAACCGAGTTTTTCAGGAAACGCAAACCAGGCGTAAGTTTGAAAAAATGACCAAAACGTATCTCAGGGGCGAGGAACAGCGCATATTCATTAATAGCAGGAGAGCCACTAATACGAGCGCCGGAAGCATTGTTGTTCGAAAAATCAATTCCGGCCAATACCGAAAGGTGGTCGCCGGCTTTGTAGAAAGCGGTTCCGCGGAAAAATGCGGTGGTAAAAATGGATTTGTCCTGCGAGCCGGGTTCGAGAGACAATGTACGCCGACCGGTAGAGTCGATCTTCGTACTAAGCGTCCTGCGCGAATAGTCGGTGTAGGAGCCGACGGCCGTAAGGTTCAATTTCTCATTCACCTTCCATTCTGATTGGAGCTGATGAAACCACCGTTTGCTAATATATTCCTGGTCGCCAGCCTCATTTTCTGCATTTAAGTCACCCCAGCTGGTGATGGTCTCGTCGGTGCCGTTAAAGCGATACCATACGGTCCATTGCCTGCCTTTAAAACGGGCGCCTGCGGTATAGAGCATTTGGTCCTTAGGCTTCCAGGCCTTGGCCCGACCAGTGTTGGTACCCTGCCATCCGCCAAAATTGTTGCGGGTCAGATTGCCGGACAGTAGCAAACGTGTATTTTGCCAAATAATGCCAATGCCTTGGTTATGAGTGCCTTTTTTGGTGAATGCATTGTATTCGCTACCCGCGGACTCTTCCTGTAACCGCGCATTCACGGTAAGTGTTGAACCGTCATTCGCCTTTTTAGTGATAATATTGATTACTCCCGCCAATGCATCGGTTCCGTACATGACGGACATAGGCCCTTCCACGATTTCAATTTTTTCAATAGTGTTGATGTCCACTTGCCCCAAACTTTCGCGGCTGTCTCCACGATCGGTGAGCGGAATACCGTCCATAAGGATTTTGACCCCCCGGCCTGCGATACCCATCAACTGAATATCGCTGGTACCCAATGTCAAATCATTCGAAAACCGTATTCCGAGTTCGGTATTGAGGATAGTCTGCAAATTAGTCGCGCCGCGAAGGCGAATGCGTTCGCTGTCGATCGTGCGCACCTGGTACACCGAATTCCGTAGCGATTGCGGCTCAGATTGGCCGGTAATTACCACTTCGTTGAGCGATAAGGAGTCCGAGAGCTTCACATCGTCCCTCCCGGCTGTGGAAGGGCCGCTGCCGTCTTGAGCCATCAGGTGACTCATTGCCAGCAATATCAATGCGATTGTAAAATAGTATCTCACGGAGGATTTGATTTAGACTAATTACAATCACAAATGAAAATATTATTTAGACTAATTACAATTAAAATGAAATATTTTTTGAGAAGATGGAAATAGGCCATGAAAATGGCTTCATGATGCGGAAATACTTGGATGCGCCGGCTATACGTAACTATGCGTGACCACACCTGACCAGTCACAACCTGGCGTAACGCTTCGAGGTTACTTAATCGTCGCTTGCAGATTGACCGTGACGATGTCTTTCAGCTTCCAGTCCTTTTCGCCGATTTTGTAGTCGAGGCGGTTGACATCGAAAGTGCTCGTGAGTGAATAACCGCCGTCGGTGTTCTTTTTGGCCTCGAATGGGAGCGTAACGGTTTTGGAAACGTCGCGCATGGTTAATGTGCCGGTGGCTTGGTACTTGTCTCCTTTCTTCTCGACTTTGGCGGATTTGAAACGGATATCGGGGTATTTCTCGACCCAGAAATACTTGCTGCTTTTCATATCCTTATCCCGCGTGTTGTTGTTGGTTTTGAAAGTATTCGCAGCGATCCTGACATCGAATGAAGCATTTTCCGGATTTTTCTCATTAAAAACGGCCTCGCCGCGTGGCGCATCGAAAGTGCCGTTGCAAGTGCCAAGGATGAATTTGACGCTGAATTTGGTGGAGCCGGAAACGATTTTAGAAGTTTGGGCGGATACCTGGCCGGCAAACGCCGCGAGGATGATCCACAATGTAAGTTGGAATCGCATTTCAGTTTTAGTTAGGATGAAATATCACAGTTCTTCCAGCAACGATTCGCCTTCCGAACGGTCGCCGGAAGTCCATTGCCATTTTTCATGCATACGGATTTTGCCGTTCGGAAGTTGCTCGGGTGTCGATTTGCAGATACCCGTCGTGATCTCGCCCTGGTCGTTCACCTGGTGGTAACGCATATCCAGGTTGCCCTGCTCGTCCACGAGTGCGATCAGGTGCCCGCTGCGAATGCGCCCGCCCGTGTACGTGGACGTGACGATATTACCTGTTTGCTGATATACAAATTGCATGCCCAGATCCACCTCGCCGTTTTCGGAATTGGACAATGGGACGAATACTTTGTTGTTATAGTTGATCATAGGAAAATGGCCGTCTTAATGCGCTAAATATAGGTATTAAGACGGCATTCTGATCAAAGTACTGAGGTAATCCACCACGTATTGCCGCATGGGTCGGACACGCCGCAGCTCCGGCCGTACTCCTGGTCGGCTGGGGGCATTACACTCGTTCCGCCGGCGTCGAGCGCCTTTTGATAGCTATCGTCCGCATTTTCTACATACACGAATAAGTTTGCGGGCTGTGCGGGCCATTCGGGGCGCGCGTCGCAGAACATGACGACGCTCCCGCTGATCGAAACTTCGGAATGTTTGATCATGTCGGGGGCATCTTCCTGGTAATGGGTGGTGGAGATCGTGCCGTCGAATACTTTGGTAGTAAACTCCTTGAACCGCACGGCACCGTCCAGCATCAGGTAAGGGATCACGGCCTGGTGGCCATTCGGGATTTTCACATTGCTCATGTCTTTTTTTGCTTTTGGTTTAAACAAAAGTAGCCGGGCCGTCAGCCACGGAATTGGAAAAAAACGACATCATACATCGCGGTAACCCATGCCTTCCGCATTGCCGGAGAAATAGGTTTTCGGATGGTCACCGGAAAACGCCTTGAAATCATGGATGAAATGCGACTGGTCGTAGTACCCGCATTCGTAGGCGATTTCCGTGAGCGACTTCTCCTTGTTACCATATTCATTGAGGGCGGAATGGAATCGGATGATCCGGCTGAATAGCTTGGGCGTGAAACCGGAGAATGCCAGGAATTTTCGTTCAAATTGCCGGGTGGACAGGAAACTCTGTGCTGCGAGGTCCGGGATTTTAGCGAGGCCATTAGAGCGAATCACACTGCTGATTACGGAGAATACCGCCGGCTCGTGAACCTCATGGCTTCGAATGCGTTTTCTTAAAAATTCTGAGACTATTTGAATGCGTTCCGGGTGATCGCCGGCGAGCATCACGCGCTCTTCCAGCTCGGTTCCCGCCTGTCCCAGAAATGTAGTAAGGTCGGGCATTTGGTTGCTCAATTCTGCCGCAGGAATGCCAAAAAGCGCCGGAACCGCAAAAGGATAAAGGTACACCCCGAAAATTCCGAAATCTTCGCCGATGCGGAACCGGCGGAACGACTGCGACTGGCCATGAATGCCCGAACGAAAGGAAAGTTCCGACTGATCGGTTTTCAGGATTTCGTCGAACCGGCCTTTGAAATGGAACACCATTTCCGCACATCCGTCGGCCATGGTTTTATGAAAGTAGGGCTCGCTGTCGGCCAGGTTATGTTCCAGCACCCAGAAGAATCGGACATACCGGGCAAGGTCAGCGGAAGGAAGTATCGTGAAATATTTCATGCGTAACCTATTTAGTCTATCTGGATTAAGGATATTCTTTTATTATATTTT
>DATMSL010000802.1:0-4119 GCA_035565435.1 Dyadobacter sp.
TATTGGGTTCCATAGGTTCAAAGCGGTTATTACAAAGATAATCGTACCCGCTGTTAAACCCGGTTTTCCGACAAATTTTTGATTTTTTCGAGCGCAGTCTCCGCAAATTCCGCCGAGGATGCGTAATAATCCTTCCCGTCCGGCAACACCGAGAAATCGCCTATTTCCAGTTCCAGGAGCGTCGTATCACCTTCCTCTGCCAGCCTGTAACGGTAAGCGATGTCGTAATGCGAAGGCGGTTGCTCCCATTTCGATACATAAAGTGAAAAAACGAGCAGCTTATTCGGCTCGTACCCGATGACGGTAAGCCGCGTCATCCCCGACCAATCGATTACTTTTCCGTGTTCGAGATAGTAATCTTCGAAGTCGTTCGGCAAATCGTCCCACTGCCGGATATACTTGGGGGCTATCAGTACTTCCCACACCTTCGCCACAGGTGCTTCAATGGTAATTTTCTTGCTGACGGTAAGCTCCTGTGCCATAAAACAATATTTTACTTTCTTCTTCCGGGTACCGAAAAAACTGTGCCGTATCAGAAGTACTGATATTTACTTATTGTGAAGGAAAAACACTTTTTGCTATCTTTCCCGGCTGACACGTTTCGACCAATTTCGGTGTCCGCATATTCTATAGCGAACAAATAACTTATCAATTCTCATCGGAATGGGACAAGAACAAGGCCCGGGCCGCGTCACTCGTGAATCCAAATTAGACAGCATTCAGGTTTTGAGGGGCATTGCTGCATTGTACGTCACGATTTATCATTTAAAAGACGTGATCCCCGGCGACGCCCCGTTCCGGAAAGAAATTAACTTCATAGCGGGATCCGGCCCGGCAGGGGTAAGCCTCTTTTTCGTGATCAGCGGTTTCATTATGGTGTACATCACCCGCAATACCGTAGCGTCGGGGCGGAGCATTTTCCGCTTCACCGCCAAGCGACTCATCCGCATTTGGCCCGCTTACGCGATCATTACCCTCGCATATTGCCTGCTTCACAGCCGCATGTCACCCAATCCCGAATGGCCATCCGAACTTTTGCGCAGCCTGCTCTTTATTCCTTTATCCAATACACCGGCACCCTTCTACGGCTATGCCACGCTGAATGTCGGATGGAGCCTCAACTATGAGATCTATTTCTATCTTTTGATCGCCATTTCGATGCTCTTTTCACGTCTTCGCTGGTACGCGTTCTTCCTGATGATCGCGGTTACGCTGGTAGGCATTCCCACCTACTATGGTGTTTTTACTTTAAAAGCGGATAAAATGCAGGATTTGGGAGCGCCTTACCTCAATATGATCACCAACCCGATTATCTGGAACTTTGTATGCGGCGTGTTTCTCGGGCTTGCCTATTACCACGACGCACTGCATGAGCGGATCCGCGCACTGCTTGCCGTCAAAATGGTAGCGCCTACGGTCCTTTGCCTCGCTGTATGGCAATTTCTTTCAGGCTTCCTGGGTGGATTCGGGCCGCTGGAATGGGGACTGGGATCCACCCTCGTTTTTGCAGCGTTCGTATTTCATTATCAGGAACGTATTCAGAAGTTTCCGTCGTGGCTGGTCCGTTTAGGAGATATGTCGTTCTCGATTTACCTTCTGCACGTACCTATCGTCGTAGGGCTTGGTTTTCTGTTTCGCAAGATGGGTTTTCCGGTTTACAGCGAAGGCACCGCTATGTTCCTGTTATCGCTCGCCCTGACGCTCATCGGCTCACGTATTTCCTATGAGTATATTGAAGTAAAACTCACCTCCTACCTGAGCCGATGGCTTCGTGAAAGCAAGCAGCTACCCGTGAAAGAGCACGCGAGCAGCTAGATTTAACGAAGTTTTACATCCTCCACGGTTTTGTAGCCGTTGTTGGTGATCTGCCGCGGGTTCTGCGACCAGAGCCGTTTCATGAAGCCGGCATAACGTCCTACCACATATTCCTCCGGAAAGCTGAGGTGATGTCCTTCCAGATTTTCAAAGTTCAGTTCAAACGGGATCTTAAACTTTTTCAGCTGATCCGAAGCGACTTTCGCTCCTACCATTCCCGGATAGGTAGGGCACGATAGGAAAGTACCGCCATAATACGGCAGCACATTGTCCCCTATCCGCTGGAAAAACACGGTCGGCATGGCATTCGAAGCGTTGATATACTCGCTTCTGAATATCCCGTATCCCATCTGTGTGAGCAGCGCCCGCACCCGGAAAGGACTGTCTTCAGCCTGCGGGTCGAGGCGGCCCAATGCCTTGGTAATGCCCGGGGCAAGTGCTTCAAAATCCGCTTCATTCATGTAAACCAACGCTGTGATCGTAATGGCTCCGGCGCTGCTGCCCGCCAGCATAATCTGGCGTGTATCGATACCGAACTCCTCCGCGCGATCTACGAAATAGTGGATCGCGGCATAAGTATCCTGGACCGCACGATACACCGCACGCACTGCTTCCTGGCTATTGCCCCCGCAGGCGAAAGTTTCGCTCGCCCCGTTAAACCCAAGTCGGTAGTTGATCGACGCCGCGGCGTAACCTCGTTGTGCAAGCCCGCGGGCCATCCCCATTTCGTTGTCCAAATCCCCAAAAATGAATGCCCCCTCGTGCACCATCAGTACAAAAGGCCGGTATCGCAGGGTATCGTTATTGGGAGCAACAAACTCGTATTTCAATGCTGTGGCTTTTCCTCGGTAATCGGTTGCGGTATCGAAAACACCCTCGCTTATTTTGAGATTGATGTCGGTAAAAATTTTGTCAGCGCCAAATCGGGCGGTATTGGCAAGGGAAGAATCGGGGTTCTTGGCCGGAATCGTGTCGATAATCACGGTATCAGGCTTGTTAGGCACCGTCGTATCATCGCCGCCTTTCGGTCCCGGATCTGAGGCCGGGTAACGGCAGCTTACAATCATCCCGATCAGGATAACCAGACCATACGTCCAGTAAAGTTGTTTCAACATTTTTAGGGTCAATAATTTCTGATCCGGTTTGCCTGTTCATGGTAACGCAAAGACGGCCGGGCAATGATACCGGCCGTCTCTATGCTATCCGGGCAATCCGTACACGAAAATACGCTGTTTTCGCCTCAAATGTGTCCACTCCCGGTGCGATTGATTCAATTATTTATGTTTTTTCTGACGGTACTAGAATCCTTGCTGGTGTCCTGTTCTGCCTGATGATAGAAATACCCTTCGGTTTTGTTCTTTTTGGCCACACCTTCCTTTTCCGTGTTACCTGCCTGCATGCGTTTCCCGCACGAGATCACGAACAGGAACAGGACGACCCCTGTAATGATGCCAATGGCTATGCTCTTTTTCATGATTGATACCCGTTTAGTTTGTCGATTTTAACAGACGGGCTATTTACAAAAAAGATACCAGCACCAGCCAGCGAACAAAGCGTCAGAATGCTTTTGGTATGGTTTTTACAAGGCACTGGCAATCACCCACTATTTGAAGTCATGGATATCATCATTTTTCTCAAAGTAATCGGCAACCTCCTTTTCGCAGTGATTCTCTTGCTGGCGGTAGCATTTTCATCGGCCTTTTCGGTACTGACATACATGTTCCGCGGCTCCCGGCCGTCGGCAGCCGGGATCAAAAGCCTGGTCAGGAGAAAATACACATCGCACTAGCGCCTACGAAAGCAGGTTTTGCCGGAGCAGGAATTCGAGCTGGCCGTTGACGTCAATCAGCTTTTCGATCAGTTCCTTGTTTTCTTCCCGCAAGTGGAAGATTTCGTAGGCATTCTTGATGATAATACGGAGCTGCTGCTCGTCCCAGGGTTTGTTGAGATAATAGTAGATATGCCCCTTATTTACAGCGTCGATCACCGCGGTAATATCGGTATAACCCGTAAGCAGGATACGTACGGGGTCAGAGTAATCCTTTAACACTTCTATCAGAAAGTCCACACCCGTCATCTCCGGCATGCGCTGATCGGTAATGATCACATGCACGACGTTGTGTTTCAAAAGTTCGAGACCTTCCCTTCCCGAAGTCGCAATTAAAATATTGAAGTCTCTTCTGAAAGCGGCCTTGAATGAGTTGAGGTTGTTGATTTCATCATCCACATACAGTACGCTTATTTTTCCTTTTTCCATTCTGATACTTGGTGCTTGACGGGGCAAGGAGCTGATCCACCCCGAAC
>DATMSL010000803.1:0-1790 GCA_035565435.1 Dyadobacter sp.
GTGATTCCCGAACTTAATGCAGTCCGTCCTCCGCCGTAGTTGTCCGGAGAGTAGGTATTGTCGCTGAAATTATCCCAGGCGTAAATCTGAAACTGTGAATTGGAGTAGCCGCCGCCCGGCGCATAAAGGAAGTTATAAAGTCCGGCCAATGCGTATTCCGCGTCTGCTTCTGTTTTCCAGAAAGTAGTGGTCGACCTGCTTTCCAGCGGATTGACATCCAGCAAATTATCCTTACAAGACCCCGTAATTCCAAGTAGCAGCAGGGCCAATATCGCTTTGTTATACTTTTTCATGTCGATGCTTTTTGAAATACAAATTAGAACTGAATGGAAGCGCCGAAGGTGACTGTTTTGATCTGAGGGAAAGTCACATAGTTTCCGCTGACGCTCACCCGTTCCGGATCGAGGCCCGGATATTTGCTGAACATAAACAGGTTATCCCCCACCACATACACGCGCAACGCCTTCGCGCCTACCTTGCTGATCACTTTGAGAGGCACATTGTAGCCAAGCTGCACACCGCGGAGCCTCAGGAAGGAAGCGTCTTTGAGGAAATAGGTGGACGCATAGTTCTGTACCGGCGCATAACCATCCGCGACATAGATTTTAGGCATGGTCGTGCTGGGGTTTTCCGGCGTCCAGCGGTTTCGCCAATCCGTGGTAGGAACCGATCCCTGCCGGAAAGGCTCGGCACCCCATCCGCTCACATAGATTTTCTGGCCTTGCGAACCATAAAGTTGCACGCTCAGATCGAAACCCTTCCAGTTGGCAGCCAGGTTGAATGAATATTGCAAAGATGGGTAACGTCCACCTACATACGTACGGTCGTTCGGGTCGATTTTACCGTCGCCATTGACGTCCTTGATTTTCAGATCACCGGGTGTTGCCTTGACCGGCTGAACGGGCGAGTTGTCGATTTCAGCCTGGCTTTGGAAAATGCCGTCCCAGATATACATGTAAAACTGATCCAGCGGTCTGCCTTCTTCGCGAATCGTATTGCTGCCGATCTCCTTCACACCATAGCTCTCGACCTTGTTGCGATAGGTCTGGATGTTACCTCCGATGCTGTAAGAGAAATCGTTGCCGATCCGGTCTTTATATTCAATATTTAATTCCACGCCTTTGTTACGCAATGCACCGTTATTGATCACCGGCGCATTCAAGCCCACCCAGATCGGGATCAGTGGTGTGCGCAGGATGTCAAAAGTATATTTGTTAAACCAATCCGCGGTGATATTGAGCTTATTATTGAAAGCTGCAATGTCCATACCAATATCAAACACCCGGGTAGTCTCCCATCTCAACGCCGGGTCCACCAGCGTCGATGCCGAATAACCGGTGGCCACCGAACCTCCGAATGCGTAGTTTCGCAAGGAAAGTACAGGTTGATAAGGGTACGGCGTCAATGCAGCGCGGTTGGCGTCAGTTACGATATTCTGATTACCTACCTCTCCCAACGAGGCTCTGATTTTCAAATCATTGAGCCATGAAACATCTTTCAGGAATGCCTCTTCCGTCAGGCGCCACGCAGCGGAAACCGAATAGAAGGTCCCCCAGCGTGTGTTGGCGGGAAGACGGGAAGTACCATCGTACCGAATGCTGGCACCAATGAGGTATTTATCCTTAAAATCATAATTTAAATTCCCGTAAAATGAGCGCAGTCCCCATTCCGAGGCGGCACCGCTGTTAGTCTGCCCGTCGGCGGGCCCCGCATTCAATTCACGGAGGTCGTTGGACGGGAATGCATTTCTCCCCGCAGTAAGCTCGCTGTATGCATTGTATTCCTGCTGG
>DATMSL010000804.1:0-10899 GCA_035565435.1 Dyadobacter sp.
AATCTTCGGGATACGGCACGTACACAAAACCCGAAAACTCGCCGATCAACGCAAACAGACAGCAAAACTCCTCCGGGTTTTTATAGTTTTCCGTGAAAAGCAGTACTGATTCCGGCCCGATCAGCTTGCGATCGACAAACTCCTGCATGTACGACGCCTTGTAAATATAACGATTTGTCAGTTCTGTCGCATCGATAAGCAACACACCCAGATCCAGCTCATTATTGGTAACCGCGAAAATCGGATATTCCGAAAAACCACGTTTACGGATCTGGTACGAAGCTTCTTTCAGCTGGTCGGCGACCTTGACAAAATCCTGCGAAATATAACCCATCAATTTCTGATTCAAATCCGGAGAATTCGCATCGTCCATCAGGGTGTTTTCATTGCTGTTGTTGATCATTTTTTGTAATATGCTTTAAGCTGTAAGCCATAGGCTATAAGCTGATTGCGCGCTAGCACAGGTAGTTCAATTGTCAATATATAAAAAGCTTACAGCCTATGGCTTAAAGCTTATAGCCCCCCTACATCCTCGCCGCCAGCAATAAGGTAAGATCCTTGTAACGCATATTGAAACTGCGGGCGATGTGGGAGTTGGTGAGCGTGCCTTTGTGACAATACACTCCTTTCATAAACCAACGATTGGCATAAATCATTTCCTCAATACCGCCTATTGTGCCGGTTTGGAGCAAAAAGGGCAAAAATACATTACTGAGCGCCGTGCTCGCCGTGTGTGCCACGCGCGAGGGAATATTGGGGACGCAGTAATGAATCACTTCATTGTATTTGAATGTCGGGTTTTTATGGGTCGTCATCCGCGAAGTCTCGAACGACCCACCCTGATCAATGCTAACATCGATGATCACTGAACCCGGCTTCATTTTCGACACCATTTCACGCGTTACGACCATCGGGCTCAGGCCATTCTCTGCCCGCATGGTACCGATCACCACATCCGCCCGCCCTATGGCTTCCGCCAGCGTTTCAGATTCAATAATGGACGTGTACAGATTTTGCCCGATCGAGTATTTGAGCCTTTGCAAGCGGTAAATGTGCTTATCGAAAACCTTCACGTCGGCACCTACGCTAAGGGCTGCGCGTGTGGCATATTCCGAAACGGTACCCGCGCCGAGGATCACAATCTTGGTCGGTGGAACGCCCGTAATACCGCCCAGGATAATACCCCGCCCGCCATTCGGTGTCGAAAGGTACTCGGCGGCAATCAGCAGCACCGTGCTGCCGGCGATCTCGCCCATGGCACGGATAATCGGCTTTCCTCCCACCTTGTCTTCGATCAGTTCGTAGCCTATGCCGGTTACTTTCAGTTCGTTCAGCTTTTCAAAATATTGCTTTTCCAGTGCAGGGAGGTTGAGCGCCGAGATGAGCGTCGTTCCTGCTTTCACATAACGGAACTCCTCTTCCACCAGCGGCTCCACTTTCAGAATCACATTGGCCTGGTACACTTCCTCGGGACTGTGAACAATCTTCGCACCGGCCTCGCTGTATTCATGGTCCGACAGATTGGCACCTTTGCCGGCGTCTTTCTCTACCCATACTTCGTGCCCGTTCCTGACCAGGATCGCCACCGCATCGGGTGTGAGTGCAATACGGTTTTCCTGTAACGAAACCTCTTTCGGCAAGCCGATATGCAGCGAATTCTGGTCCTTCCGGACAGCCATTAATGATTCCTGGGGATACAGCACCGACTGCTTGGCGAGCTCTTCAAAACCGGTAATCTGAGGTTGTGCCATTGACTAGCAAAATGAAAGTGAAACTGTAACTAACTAAATGTGACCTCTTATACCTTGGTGACTTCCAATATTCTCATGCCAGTTTCATCCGCTTCCAGATGCAGCTGCATATAATTCAGCGGCCAAAGGTTTTCCACCTTGCCCGGCCATTCGACAAAACAAAGGTCCCCCGAATCGAAATACTCCTCCACACCCATGTCCAGGGCTTCTGTTTCGTCCTTAATCCTATAAAAATCAAAGTGATAGATTGTTCTGCCCCCCGCATCGTATTCATTCACCAGCGAGAAAGTAGGGCTCTGTACATGGGTTGTAACCCCTAGATGGCTGCATAGCGCCTTGATGAGCGTCGTTTTACCGGCCCCCATCTGGCCTTCGAAGAGCCAGACGGGCGTATCTGCGCCGAGCCTCAGAAGTGCTTCGGATACATTTCCGAGCTCGTCGAGTTCCTTAAAACGAATAACCGTGGGCTGTTCAATCATGCTACAAAAATACACAATTTGGAAAAACCCATGACAATTTTATGTGTCCGACAACGTCAGACTTTCCATTCTTTCTTCATCGGCCTGCCCAGCAGCTGGCTGGCTTTTTTATCCCCGTCAAAATCTTCTTTCACCGGATCCCATTTCAGCGAACGTCCTAAGCCGTACGCGATATTCCCAATGTTGCAAACCGATGCAGTGCGGTGGCCGGTCTCGACATCACAAATGGGCGGTTTCCTTGTCCGGATCGCATTCAGAAAGTCTTTATAATGATTGGTGCTCACGTAAACACCGGCGTCACCTGCATTGTAAATCCTGTCTTTCAGTGGCTCAGGAGTGGTCCTTAACTCGCCACGGGCTACGAATACTTCGCCGTCCGTACCCACGAAATGGCAATGCTGCTTGCCTTCCATGGGGCGGTGAACAACTTCCACGCCATTGGAATATTTGTAAACCAAACCCTTACCCGAATCGGAATATACCAGTTCGCCCGGCCCGCTGGCGTCCATATTCAGGCCCCATTGCGCAATGTCGAACATGTGTGCGCCCCAGTCGGTCATACCGCCGCCGCCAAACTCGACGTAGTCACGCCATTTTGGCCAGAATTTGGCCTCCATAGCAGGCGCAAGTTCGTTGTTATACGGCCTTTCGATTGTATTAGGGCCCATCCAGAGGTCCCAATCGAGACCTTCGGGCTCGGTTTCGCTCTGCAAATCCCACACTTTCGGCGGGCCACCTACATTGACATACACCTTCTTAATGGTTCCAATGGCACCGCTGCGCACCAGCTGCACAGCTTTAGTGAATTCCGGTGCCGAGCGTTGCATACTGCCGGTCTGGAACACGCGATTATGCTTTCTCGCTGCATTCACCATGGCCCGACCTTCCTTCACCGTTAGTGAAAGCGGCTTTTCACAATAAATATCCTTACCCGCTTCGGCGGCACGTACAGACATGGCAGCATGCCAATGATCCGGCGCGGCGATCACCACGGCGTCGATATCTTTTCTTGATAATAATTCCCGAAAGTCCTTCATGCCGACCGCAGCCTTGTAGGTACCGTGGCCGAGTTTTTCGGAGTACCATTTATTAGTAGCATTCACGAATGTATCCTGCTTGACCGCGTACACATCCGAAGCCGCGATAATGCGTGTTTCCTGGGTGTCGAGGAAGCGATTCCGCAAGCCTCCGCTCTGGCGCCCGCAACCGATAAAACCCAGTGCAATCATATCACTCGGCGCTTTGTAACCCCGCCCGAGCACGTGCCGGGGCACGATCATAAAGGAAGAGACAACGGCGCCTGCTTTTAGGAAATCGCGGCGGTTCAGGTGATCGGCATTCATATTTTTTCAGGAATTTGTACTAATTGAACTTAAATTAAAGGCCGAAGTAAGTGATTCTACTGAATATTGGAGTCTTATATTAAGTTACATTCAACTTCCTAAACCACAGCCGTTATGATCAGACTACTACTGGCATTTGCCCTGGCGATCGCGTTGTCCGCAAGCGTGCAGCCTGTCGGCGCACAGGTCACCCCACGCAACATTCTGGCGCAGAAGTACACGCAAAGTGTATTTAAGGAGGCCCTCATCCCGCTCGACCAATGGGCACCCTATCCCAAAACACCCGAAGAATGGCGCAGCAAAACCGACCCGGCCGAGCTCGCGAAGATTGTCAGAGCAGGTGAAGAGGCATTGGAAAAGCCTATTCCAATGGTCACGGCAAGCCTTTTGCTCGATTTCACCCGTAGCGGCGACCGTGAGCGGCACGCGGCAGCGTCATTCGGGAGGAGGAACCAGTTGATGAACCTTGTCCTTGCAGAAGCCGTAGAAGGCAAAGACCGGTTCATGGAAGCCATTCTGAACTCGGTATGGGCTATTTGCGAAGAAACTTACTGGGGCGTTCCCGCGCATTTGAGCGTGCAAAAAGCCAAAAATGGCCTGCCCGACGCACAGGACCCGACCGTAGACCTCTTCGGCGCTGAAACTGCGGGAGTACTGGCGCTTACCGATTATTTTCTGGGTGCGAAACTGGATAAAATATCCCCGCTCATCCGGCCGCGCATTTATTCTGAAACGAATAAAAAGATATTCGAGCCGCTGAAAGAAGCGAAACGCTACGGCTGGCTGAGCACCACCAATCCTGTCAATAACTGGAACCCCTGGATCGTGTCCAACCTGCTTATTGCCGACCTTCTGCTCGAAAAGGACGCTCAAAAGCGCAGCGACAATGCCTATCAATACATGGTATTCCTCGACCGGTATTTCAATAGCCTCGGCGACGACGGCGGCTGCGACGAAGGCCCGAGCTATTGGTTCGCCGCGGGTGCCAGCGCATACGACGCCCTCGCGATACTCGAAAGTGCCACCAATGGCAAGGTCAATATATATGACAATGACCTGATCCGCAAAATGGCTGCCTACGTGTACAAAGTGCACATCGCCAACGACTATTTCGTGAACTTCGCCGATGCCGATCCGAAACTGAAACCGGACGGGTTAATGCTGTACCGCTTCGGCAAGGCCGTTCAGGACCCGGACCTGACTGCCCTTGGCGAATGGGCTTACGGCCAGTTTGGTGCAGTAACCGGCGGCAACGGCTACCAGCGCCCCAGGAAGGTTTGGAACCTGCTCACAACTTTGGAATTGAAGCAGGATCAATCCAAAACTTATAAACAAGTGGCGCAATCGTGGCTTTCGGACATTGAAGTACTCACCGCCCGCTCCGACAACGGCCTGTACCTCGCCACGCACGCGGGCCACAATGCGGAAAGTCACAACCACAATGATGTAGGCGATTTCATTGTATATGCCGATGGCGAACCGGTGATTGTCGATGCCGGTCGTGGAAATTACACCGCACGGACGTTTTCTTCCAAAAGATATGAGCTCTGGTTTACGCAATCGCAATACCATAACCTGCCGATTATCAACGGGATCGGGCAACCGGCCGGGAAGCAGTTCAATGCGCGGAATGTCAAAAGCAATGTCTCCGATAAAGAAGTTTCGCTCGCCATGGACATAGCGCCCGCCTACCCGCAAGAGGCCGGCGTCCAAAACTGGAACCGGCTTGTGAAGCTGAATCGCAGTAAAAACATCGTGGAAGTTTCCGACAATTATACCTTGAAACAGAAGGCCGACTCGTTACAGCAAATATTCATGACCGTCTGCAATGTCGACATCAGTACGCCGGGTAAAATCGTCCTGACCACATCCGGTAAAAAAAGCGTTTCGCTCACTTATGATCCGAAGAGCTGGGCGGTTTCCACCGAACTTCCTTCTAGCGAGGGCATGGAATACAACAGTTTCAAAACCAAATGGGACGGCGCTCTGGTTACCCGCATTATACTCACCAGCAAAGCATTAAAAGCCAAAGGCAAACATAGTTTTATCATCACTAAATCCTGAACAGACCTCATGAACTTATCCCGCAGAGATTTTCTCATCAATAGCGCTCTCGCAGGCAGCATTATTCCATCGCTGGCACAAGAATCGTTTGCAAGCCCGACAGGCAGGGCGGCCGACGATCTGAAAGTCAATATTTTCTCCAAGCACCTGCAATTCCTGAATTACCAGGACATGGCGGAAGTGGCCAAAGAGCTCGGTTTCGACGGCATCGACCTCACGGTTCGCCCCAAAGGCCACGTATTGCCCGAAAAAGTCGAAACGGACCTCCCACTGGCCGTGGAAGCGATGAAAAAGGTGGGACTGGCTCCGCAAATGTTCTGTACCGCAGTAGAAGACGCCGCAAACCCGGTTGACAAAAAATTGCTCGAAACGGCCGCCAAGCTGGGTTTCAAATATTACCGAATGAACTGGTACCGCTACGATGAGCGAAAAGCAATCCCCGAACAACTTGGTGAATTCAGTACCAAAATGGCTGGATTGAGTCAGCTAAATGATAAACTGGGCATTTATGGCTGCTACCAGAACCATTCGGGGCGAATGGTCGGTGCGTCGATGTTCGAGATCTGGCAGATTTTGCAAAAAGCGAATCCAAAAACAATGGGTGCCCAATACGACATTCGCCATGCCACTGTCGAGGGTGGCCTCTCGTGGCAAACCGGTTTCAACCTGATCCGCCCGCATATTAAAACCATCGTGATCAAGGATTTTTATTGGGAGAAAAACAGCAGCGGCAAATGGGCCGTAAAAAGCGTGCCGCTGGGCGAGGGAATGGTGGATTTCAAAACCTATTTTAAACTATTGAAAGACCTAAAAGTGGATGTACCGATTTGTCTCCACCTGGAATACCCGCTAGGCGGCGCCGATCAGGGGGCATTTCAGATTAGCGTGGACAAAAAAGTGGTTTTCGATGCGATGAAACGTGATTTGCAAAAGCTGAAAGAACTCTGGGCAGCCGCTTAACTACCGTCGCATTCGATGAAACTAACGCCCGTCCTCTTATCTGCCTCATTTGCCGTACTATGCGGTTTTGTGATCAGCACACACTCCTCGGACCAAAGCTGGCCGGAATACAATGGCAATGGTGCCCGCAGCCATTATTCTGCGCTCGATCAGATCACGAAAGACGATGTAAGACAGCTGAAAGTCGCGTGGACGTACGCTTCTGGCGGTGCGGACACGGCGCGCAACCGCACGCAAATGCAATGCAACCCGATCGTGATCGACGGCATTCTGTACGGCGTATCGGCAGGAACGCAGGCATTTGCATTGAATGCAGCGACGGGGCAACAAATCTGGAAGACCGCCATTACTGACAATGGCGGTACCACAAGCCGCGGGGTCACATATTGGTCCGAAGGCAAGGAAAAACGCATTTTTTTCGGAGCCGGGAAATACATTTATGCATTGAATGCGACCGACGGATCGCTCGTATCAACTTTTGGGGAAAACGCGCGCATTGATTTGCGCATAGGCCTGGAACGGCCCGGCGCGGACGACTACATTACGCCCAACACGCCGAATACCATTTACAAAAACCTGCTGATTACCGGTGCGCGGGTTAACGAAAACGAAACTGCCTTACTCGGGGACGTGCGCGCGTACGATGTGCGTTCGGGAAAGCTCGTGTGGACGTTCCGTACCATTCCTGCCAAAGGTGAATTCGGGGCCGAAACGTGGCCTGCCCATGCGCGCTCGAATTTCGGAGGTGCCAATTCGTGGGCAGGCATGGCCATCGACCGTGAGCGAGGAATCGTTTACATCCCGACAGGCTCGGCCGCCTATGATTTTTACGGCGGCAATCGGCCCGGCAACAACCTTTTTGCCAACTGCCTCATCGCCCTAGACGCCGCGACCGGTAAACGCCTCTGGCATTACCAGCTCGTGCACCACGACATATGGGACCGCGACCCGCCCTGCCCGCCTAACCTCGTGAGCGTCATGCACAAGGGCAAGCGCGTGGACGCCGTCGTGCAGGTGACCAAGCAAGGCTACGTCTTTGTTCTCGACCGGGTTACCGGAAAGCCGCTGTTCCCGATCAAGGAAACTACATTCAATTTCCCGGCCATCGAAGGCGAGAAAGTAGCCGCCACGCAGCCCATTCCTACATTACCACTCCCATTTACGCGCCAGACATTTAATGCAGATGATTTCAATGCATTCGTTGCCGATCGTGATTCGCTCACCGACTTGCTTTCCAAAGCCAAAACCGGCAGTGCTTACATTCCGATCACTTCCAGCATGACCATCTTTTATCCTGGTACCGATGGCGGCGCACAATGGGGCGGCGCAGCTACCGATCCAGGTGGCGTCATGTACGTGCCAGCTAAGGAAATACCAGTTTATACTTCACTAATTAAAAAAGAAATACCTCAAAACGCGGGAAGCGTAACCGGTGCGCAGCTGTACCAGATGAACTGCGCAGCCTGCCACGGCGCCGATAAAATGGGCAACCACGACGGTTCCTACCCCTCCCTCGCCAACCTCGAAAAACGCCTAAAACCCGCGCAAATCGAGGCTATATTGCAGAATGGACGCGGTATGATGCCTTCGTTTACCCATATTTCAGATGCCGAGCGAAAGTCGATCATCGCTTATCTCAGCAATCAGGAAAGTAAGGAGAGCATTACAATCGATTCGAAAACACAGGTGCCCTACCAGCACACCGGCTATAACCGCTGGTACGACCGGAACGGCTATCCGGTAAGTCAGCCGCCCTGGGGGACATTAACGGCCATTGACCTTAACACCGGCCAGCGAAAATGGCAGGTACCACTCGGAGAATACAAGGAGCTCACCGCCAAAGGCATCCCGCCCACCGGCACCGACAACTACGGCGGTCCGCTGGTAACTGCCAGTGGTTTGATATTCATTGCAGGTAGCCGTGATGAGCAATTCCGAGCATTTGATAAGGAAACCGGTAAGATATTATGGCAGGCTGCGTTACCTGCTGCCGGCTATGCGTCGGCAAGTACCTATTCAGTGAATGGCAGACAATATGTCGTCATAGCTTGCGGCGGCGGGAAGTTGAATACGAAGTCCGGGGATAAGTATGTGGCGTTTGCTTTGCCTTGAATAGCATTCCACGCAAGAAAATGCCGTCAGGCATGTAATGTAGGTAGCCAAAACACGGCCCAACTTTCAGGAAATGCCCTTGGGCATGCAACAACAATGCGTTGCTTGTCCGTGATTGTCGCATCCCTAGCGGGATTTGAAAACATATACGATTTGATATCGCTACCAATATTACATCGCTATGCGATTTTTTGTAATGGGCTAGCTAGGCTTTGACCAGGAAAACCAGGTGCTATAAAATCGTCGAAATCACCTGAGATTGCATTCACCATACCTTTCCCCCAACCTGGCCTTCTTGCTTTGAGACCGGCAATCTCTCCTTTCAGCAAATCATCAACCTTATCGATCAGTTGCTCGTTTTCCAAGCTGACAATTTTCCCGATAATCTCGATTTTCTTTTCTTCCGTTGTCATGGCAAAACGTGTTGATGCTAGTCAAATATAATGTTAATGAGTTAATTCTCCTATCAATCCTAAACATCCTGCAATGGTTCCTTGCTCAGTTTTCGGGGAAGGTTACCTTTGTGACAAAGCAAAATCTAAAACTATGCCTTCAAAAATTCTCAATGTCGGTTTAATCGGTTTCGGTTTGTCGGGGCGGTATTTTCACTCGCCGTTCCTGAGTACCAACCCGAATTTCAAGATCAAAACGGTGGTCGAAAGGACCAAAAACGAGGCGCAGGAATTTGACCCTACCATCGGCAATGCGCGGTCGGTGGAAGAGCTGCTCAGCGACGAGGAAATCGACCTTGTTTTCATTTGCACGCCTAATGACACGCATTATGAGTATGCGATGGACGCGCTCCAGAACGGCAAGCACGTCGTGATCGAAAAGCCGTTTTCAGCTACCGAGGAAGAGGCCCGCGAGCTCGTGAAAGTGGCCAAAGAAAAAGGCTTGATATTAACCGCTTATCAAAACCGCCGCTGGGATTCCGATTTCCTGACCATTCAGAAACTGCTTGGCGAAGGAAAACTGGGCGATATTATCGAATACGAATGCCGCTACGACCGCTACCGCGAGGCGGTTGCCGGTTCGTGGAAAGAACGCGCCGTGCCGGTGGGCGGTAATGTCTACAACCTCGGCCCGCATTTGATCGACCAGGCGTTGGTACTCTTCGGTGAGCCGCAAACGGTAACGGCCGATATCCGCATCGTTCGCCCAAACAGTGAAATCGACGATTATTTTGACATCCGTCTGGGCTATCCCGACAAATCGGTGATCGTGAAATCGAGCCTGATGGTGTATGAAAACCATTTGCGCTACGTATTGCACGGCACCAAAGGCTCATTCATCAAAGGCGGCCTCGACCCGCAGGAAGAAACTTTGCGTAAAAATGTGCTGCCCACCGAAAAACCGTGGGGCGTAGAACCGGAAGATCGCTGGGGTAAGCTGTACAGCGCTGCATTTACAGGTATTGTAGAAAGTGAAGCGGGCGATTACATGCCGTTCTACCAGAATGTTTACGACGCGATCGTCAATGGAAAAGAGCTGGCAGTGAAGCCGGAAGAGGTATTGCGCACCTGCCGGGTGATTGACCTGGCATTCCAGAGCAGCAACGAAAAGAAAGTAATGGCTTACTAGAAGCCGCCATAAAATAAGCAAAAGGCAGTCCGGGATATCCGTACTGCCTTTTTTTAATGCCCAATTAGCTGGCTTGTATTATTTGATAACTGCTGTTACCTGACGTTTTGTTTCAGTCGAAATCGCGAATGGCTTTGTAGAGATTTCGCTGCCATTGTTGATAATGAAGCTGTAATTTCCGTCTGCCAGGTTCGACAGGTCGAAGATCTTAGTATAGTTTTCAGACTTAGGGATTGATGTGCTGTAAACGATTGTTCCTGTGTAGTCTTTGATAACCAGTGAAGATCTTTCTTTTACGTTTTCAAGAGACAATTTGAATTTCAATTCTGCACCTGAAACCAGCTCAATAGAAGCGTTGTTTTCTTTTACTTTATCAGCAGCGATTGAAAAATTTGCAGTTGATACTCCCACCAATACTGCGATTGCCAAGATAGTCTTTTTCATTTTATTCTTAATGTTTAATGTCTGAATCAATGTTACCAATTTGCACTTTTCAGGCATTTACCTGACTAAGTTCTCTGAGCAGCTTTGCGTTTTTGCTTTTTGCTCTTTGGACATTACAAAGGTACCCAACATTGTGATTAAAAGTCAATAAGGGTGATTTTGAAC
>DATMSL010000805.1:0-7339 GCA_035565435.1 Dyadobacter sp.
CGTTGTAGATTTGATTCGTACTGCACCAATTGCAAAATATGTTGCTGCGCTTTCCACCTCAACTGAATGCCCATTACAATCTCCTCACCCCAGGGACGGTTTGCACCAGGTTTTCCACTTTGCCGAATGCGACCACAAGAACTGCACATTTTTTGTAAATCGGGCCGCGTACATTTGTGATGTAAATATCAGAAAAATGACCAGCGAAGTCCTGCTATATATCAACAGCCATTTAGACAGCAAAATTACCCTGGAGACGTTGGCCGATGTGACCGGCTATTCGCCTTTCCACATTCAGAAAAAACTGAGTGCCGAGCTGGGGACAAGCCTTGGCAGATATATTCAGGAGCAGCGTTTGCATACCGCAGCCTACTTCCTGGCTTTGACACAGCTGCCGGTCCATGAAATTAAATACCTGATCGGCTTCGAAGATGACAGCTCTTTCGGGAGGGCATTTAAAAAGTTATACGAAGTGTCGCCGCTGCAATACCGGAAATCGAAGCAACACCAGCAGGCGTTTCCAGTACAGACGTTCAAATATATATCCTCCAAAGGCATCATTAACAGCGAGTCACCCAAGGCGGCGCGCGTATTCGCATCGCGGGGCGACTATTTCTCGGAAGGCATATTCAGCATATGGAAAGACGTTGCAGCATATATCCGGTCGATCGACAAAACGCCCGGGGATTTTCACCATTACGCCATCTTGCATGAGTGCCCGCATTTGACGGGCAGCAGGGACTCTCGCTATGATGCCGCCATCGTTCCGATCGGTTTTGAGCTTCCGGAAGACCCTTTCCTCGAAGCAAGGATACTGGATGGCCGGTATGTAAGATATGATTTTTGTTGCCAGGTGCGGGACTATGAAACCATGAGCTCCGAAGTAAACAATACGCTGGCCCGGCAAACGAATATACAGCACCGTCATGGCGTGTCGTATTTCAAATTCGACGCGATGCCTGACCATCAGAACCCCGACAACCTGTTTATCAACTGGTATTTACCCATCGAATAAACAATCAATATGTATATGAAAAAGAGAATAGTAGTATCCCTGCATTGCCTGGGGATAGCAGGACTTGTTTTTGCATTCGGAGACCTTCTGATTGAGCAGGAGAATGTCATTTTTAAAGCTGACGCAGCCCCCGCAGCGTTCGCCAGACTGACCACATCCACGGCATACCTGTGGTGGGCCGGGCGCGGATTTTTGGGGGTATTCCTGGAAATGATCGGAACAGTCGGGCTGTACCTGTACCTGCAAAAATCGAAGGCTGAAAAGTGGGCCTTTGCAGGATTACTCCTTACGCTTACGCATCAGATGCTGGGGATGGGCGTGTTTGCCGTAGTGTACTTCCTGTTTCCTGCGGCAGGGCATCTATTCCTGGCCGGAGCCCCAAATGCGATTTCCTACGCTGCCATGGACGGCGCATTGGCTGGCCTTTTCGGAATTTCGCTGATTTGTACCATGGCGGGCTTGTTGTGCATGGCACTCGCCATCCAGAAGAGCGGCAAATTACCGAAATGGACCGGTTGGATGGCATTACTGGGTTTTGCGCTGATCCCGGTGCCTGGTGTGGTGATCCAGTTCCTGGCCAACACCATATGGGGTGCTGCTTACTTCCGGATGGCGGTGCACGTAAACAAAACGACGGACGTACAAGAGGAGACGCTTGTCAGCATTTAAAAATCTTGGTTTTTACCAAATACTTCTAAAATCCCGCGCTGCAAATTTGCAGGGTCAGGCGGAGTTCTCCTGGCCCTGTTTTAATTCTAAATACTTATTAGCCATGAAATTTACTTGCCTGACCGTTTTCGCGGCTGTATGGTCGGTCTGTGCCTATATGAAAGGTCCCGAAGCGCCCAAACAAATGATCCGGAACTTGTGCGAGCCGACGCGCCTCAGTACAACATCATCAGCGAATACGTACCTTCATCGCAACTTCCCTGCGAAACGGCCGCCCATTTCTGCCGGGCATAAAAACGAATAGCGGCCTCATTGGCTACCACACATTTAAGCTGTGCCGGACGACCTATATTGTCAAGACAGGCACTGAGTAAACGAATACCGATACCGGCCCCGTGAAATGCCGGATCTACAAAAAGACAGTGAATGAAGTTATCCGGCGCCCACCAGGAAACAAAGCCTACCGCGATCCGCCCGTGAAGAGCGACCAGTATCTGCTCCCCTTCCACGGCATTGTCAAAATCCTCAGATTGATAGGCATCGGCTGGCATCCATGGAAATGCATACCGACGCCCTTCCAGGTAAATCCGACGCAATGCATCGGCGAAGTCGGGGGTATACGCTACTACTTCATAGGGATCGGAATCTGCCATTTCGATTCGATTTGCAAGCGACGGGTCGCCCACTATATTAATTGAGGACTAATTTACGGGTGACAGGACCTGCGCCCCTTATCATCACCGAAACTACATAAATTCCCGGAGATAGATCCTTAACACTGATCGGATGGGCTGGTACGCCTTTAGAACTGAACATGGCAATTCCGCGGGCATTATGGATGAGAACGCGCTCCACCTGTTCACCTGCGCTGGTCTCAATGCGCACAAATTCAGATGCGGGATTCGGGTAAACACTTATTGTCAACAGATTGTGAACCTCGACACTGATCGACTTACTATACGCGAACGTCTCGTCAAGATCGATCATTTTCAGCCGGTAAATACTGGTCCCACCCAGCGGCCGAAGATCTAAAAATTCATAGTGCGTGATAGCGCCTTCCGCCTTTCCACTTGCATTGACATTGCCTATATGACCCCAATTTTTGCCGTCAGCACTTCGCTGGATTTCGAAGCGCGCGCTTCCGGTCTCCTCCGAGGTAGCCCAGGCCAGCGACACTTCGCCCTCCCCGCTTCTCCTCCCCGTAAATGCGATCAGCTTCACGGGCAATGCCACATCGCTCAGAACCGGCTGAATAATCCCGGCCGTGTTGACCATGACCGGGCTCTGCCCTGTCACTGTAAACAAATCGCCGAGGCTGTACTCGAAATAATAATTCCCGATTTGCCCCTGATGCCCGCCCGCCGTCGTGAGGGCCGACTGATTAATTATCTGGGCACGGACGCCCACACCCATCGCGACGAACGCGATCGTTAGAATTGATTTCATGTTGAGTTGGTTGGTTAAATGGTTCAATAGCTGATTTCGACGTACCCCATCCCTTCGCCATTGTTATTCCATGAGGCAAAATTCGTTGAGAAGCCCACGATGCCAATTTCCAGGTTATCACCAGGTTGAAATGTAGTGTTGAAAGTTCCTGACAAAGTAAATGGTACTGTTACTCCCGAAGCAACCCTCATGCCATGCAATGAGCTTTGGGAAAGCTCGTCGAATTTGACGATTAGTCCATTATTTTTTCGGTAACCCAGGCTTAATGTTAGCCCCTGTCCGCCACTCGCGACTGTTGCGCCCAATAGCTTTGTAAGATGTATCGAAATCACCGGATTCTCCTTTTCTATGGTAGTAATTATTTTCGGACCGATGAAGTTGAGTGTTGCACTGGGATTATAGCCAAGACCAGTCGCGAGATATCGTTTCGTTTTGGGCTTGCTCGTCCATAATCCATCCTTGTATTCGAGTAGGTCACCGTTCTGCGGATTCGCCACACCGTCCAGACTTTTCGCGCTCAATGCATGCGGCACACTTTGCATCTGTTGCGTTCCCATGTTCATAAATGCAGTCCCATTCGCAGGATCGATTTCCGTTTGCAGGAATCGGGTTCCCGCCGACCAATTAATGGCATTAAAATCGCCAGTCCTCACGCCAAAGCCATCGTTAATCGAAATACTATACAAGCCGAAAGCATTAGTGGTAACGCTTTTTGATTCGCTGTACAATGTGTTGCCATTGCTGATGGCGTCTTTTATGCTCAGCCGTACCGCAATCGTTGTGCCGGCGAGCGGCGCGCCCTGGGCGTTACGCGCGACACCTTGGTAATGGAGCCCACCTGGTGTCTGGGCCAGTAACGGGCCGAACATAGCCAGGTAAAAATAGAACAAGAATGTTGATTTCATAAGTCAAGTCGTCTAATAAGCTATTTCCACATACCCTGCCGAACTGGTGTTGTCGTTCCACGTCAGTACGCTTACAGGTGGCGCAATTCCGACCATTCCCAGTGTATATGTTTCGCCGGCTTTGAAATCCGTTTGGTAATTACCTGACCGGCTGACTATTACACGATTCCCGGCCTGTACGCGGATTCCCGTGGTTCGGTGATTTGCATCGAATTCCGTAACACTGCCTCCGGCCTTTTGATATCCCAAGTTGATCGAAAGCCCAGTGCCGCCACCCGCTATTATAGATCCCAATCCCTTTTCTGCTACAATTGTAATCACCGGATTATCCTTCAAAATAGTGACTGTAACAGGCTCGCTCAGAAAGTTCAGAGTGGATGTGGGCGGGTAGCCCAAGCCCGAAATGTTAAACCGCTGATTTTTAGGTTTCGCCTGCCAGCTGCCACTCCGATATTCCATTACATCTCCTTCTTGCGGATTAACAATTCCGTCCAGACTTTTCGCGCTCAATGCATGCGGAGTGCTCTGCATCTGCTGTGTTCCCATGTTCACAAACGCCGTCCCATTCGCCGGGTCGATTTCCGTTTGCAAGAACCTGGGAAATGACCAGTTGATCGCATTGAAATCGCCAGTCTTCACACCTGAACCATCGTTAATCGAAATACTATACAAGCCGAAAGCATTAGTGGTAACGCTTTTTGATTCGCTGTACAATGTATTACCATTGCTGATGGCGTCTTTTACGCTCAGCCGTATCGCAATCGTCGCACCAGCGAGCGGCGCGCCCTGCGCATTACGCGCGATGCCCTGGTAGTGCAGCGTCCCGTTTGTTTGGGCAAATGCATTGATGGTCAGGATCGTAGCTAAAATGAATATAAAAATCGATTTCATGTTTTTGAGATTAATAGCTGATTTCAACATAGCCAAGCCCTCCACCGTTGTCATTCCAATCGGAAAAAGTGTGGGCTGCCTGGCCTACCATCCCTATCTGGACGGTTTCTCCCGCTAAAAAATCCGTTTGATAAGAACCTGCAAGAGTGATCGGTACCCGGCTTTGTGCTGCGGCAACGATCTGCGGAATTCCAGTTGCATCGAAAGAACTTACAGCCTGATTGCCGCGTTTGTAACCCAAGTTAAGATTCAATCCAACAGCGCTGTGCAACTTGTTCGTCCCCAGCGCCTTGGTGATGTTAATTGTGATGATGGGATTATCTTTCTCAACGACGATCGTTGCAATTGGCCCAATGAAATTATAGGTAGGCCCCGGATTATACCCCGACCCTACCACATTGTACCTCTTGCTGGCCGGCTTGGAAACCCATGTTCCGTTTCGAAACTCCATCATTTCGCCTTCTTTCGGATCAGCCACGCCGCGAAGGTTATCGGAAACAAAAGCATGCGGTACGCTTTGCATTTGGGTAGTGCCTGCATTAACGAACGCAGCCCCGTTCGCAGGATCGATCTCCGTTTGCAGGAACCTGGGTAATGACCAGTTGATCGCATTAAAATCGCCAGTCCTCACGCCAGAG
This sequence comes from Dyadobacter sp., assembly GCA_035565435.1. Lineage (GTDB taxonomy): Bacteria > Bacteroidota > Bacteroidia > Cytophagales > Spirosomataceae > Dyadobacter. Next base: position 5,565 of record DATMSL010000805.1, read on the forward strand.
CCGTCATTAATCGAGATGGTGTACAAGCCAAATGCATTGGTAGTGACACTCTTGGTTTCACTATACAAGCTGTTGCCATTACTGAGCGCGTCTTTAATGTTCAACCGGACGGCAATCGTTACGCCCGCGAGCGGCGCCCCCTGCGCATTACGCGCGACGCCCTGGTAGTGAAGCCCGCCCGGTGTCTGGGCCAGTAACGGCCCGAACATAACCAGATAAAGGCATAGTAAAAATGTTGATTTCATAAAAAGTAGTCCTTAGTAACGTATTTCAATCCGTCCCTGACAAAATCCATTGTCATTCCAGCTGTTAGGGTGGCTGCTCTTTCCTATCAGTCCGATTTGATAAGTTTCACCAGCTTTAAAGTCGGTTTGGTAAGTTCCCGAAGACATAATAGGAACCCTTGTTCCGCTAGCTACACGGAGATTATTCATGCGGTGATTCTCGTCAAACTCTGTTAATGTCCCGCCCGCTTTCTGGTATGCTACATTAACACTCAATCCTACTCCTCCGCCGGCCACTGTCGAACCCATTGCTTTCAGAATTTCCACTGACACAACAGGATTATCACGCGCGATCGTGATAGTTATGGGGGGACTAATAAATTGATAGTTCGCCGTTGGGCTCAGTCCGCCACCGGATACATTATACAGCTGCATCTCAGGCTTCGCTTTCCAGCTTCCGCCGGTGTACTCCATCACATCCCCCTCCTGCGGATTCTCCACCCCATTCAAATTGGCTGCCTTCGCGGCCTGCAATGCAAATGGCACGCTCTGCATCTGCATCGTACCCGTTTCGACAAACGCCGTCCCGTTTGCAGGATCGATTTCCGTCTGCAGGTATTTGGGGCCGGTTTGCCAGTGGATCGCATTGAAATCCCCCGTTCGCGTGCCGCCGCCGTCGTTAATCGAAACCGAATATAGACCGAAGGCGTTGGTGGTGGTACTCTTTCGTTCGCTGTACAAGGTTGTGCCGCCGTCCGGCGCGTCTTTGATGCTCAGCCTGATGGCGATGGTCGTGCCCGCGAGCGGGGCGCCTTGCGCGTTGCGGGCAATGCCCTGGTAATGTAAAACTTGCGGTGCCTGGCCGTACCCATGCAAGGCCAGGCATATTGCCGCAAGCAGAAACCAAATGTTTTTCATGGCATTCTGGTCGGTGTTGGAAGTTCATTACTATTCGTCCCAGGCGATCTTCTTGCAGTCGCCGGCGGTGATTTTCGTCGGCGCTTCCGACCAGCTGCCAACCACCTTGCCGTCTTTGTACTGCTTCGCGCCGATCATGTGGGTGCCTGCCGGCAGCGCAATGTTGCTGACCGACTTGGACGCCGGTGTTCCGCATGCCGGTTTCAGGAACGACGTCCCGCTGAGTACCGCCTTGACTTCACCGCTGACGGTAATATCTATACGATCAAACTTTGTCGAGTTGATGGTCGTATAGGAAATCAGAGATCCCATGGGTTCCGGGGCCACTTTTTCCTCGTCGTCTTTACAGGAAATCAAAAGGGCTGCCGCCATTACAAATAGTTTTGCACCGAAGATTGTGTGTTTGAATGTTTTCATGACTTTTTAAATTTTTATTTTTGATGGTTCAAAACTAGTCCGGGGTACGACGGCGAGCGAAGTTTTATTTGTCGAAGCGTGGCATTTTACGCTTGATAAGTACCAAACACAGTGGGAACCGTTCAATAGGCGTGCGAAGCGCTGGTTGGGCAACCGGAAAGGGCTTTGCGGCCTGTTTCGACGAAACGGTTAAACCCGGATTTGCCACATTTCACC
>DATMSL010000806.1:0-10082 GCA_035565435.1 Dyadobacter sp.
TGCGTGGTTGCAAATGACTTTGATAAGGATGGCGACGCAGATCTGTTTATAGGCGGGCGGATGGTCCCGGGCAAATACCCGCTACCCGCGCGCAGTTACCTGCTCCGAAACGATTCACGAAACGGGAAACCGGCATTTACAGATGTTACCGCGTCATATTGCCCCGATTTGCGCTCGGCGGGAATGGTGTGCGCCGCGGTATGGGCCGATGCGGACAACGACGGCCTGCACGACCTGGTGATCGCCGGGGAATGGATGCCGATACGCGTATTTAAAAATCAGAAAACGAAATTCCGGGAAACCGAATCCATCAAAACGTCCCTAAGCCCTTATTCCGGCTGGTGGAACAGTCTGGCAGCGGGAGATTTCGATCATGACGGCGATATTGATTTCATTGCAGGCAACGAGGGTACCAACACGTTTTATCGGGCATCGGAGCGCGAGCCTGTGACATTGGTGGCGAAGGACTTTAACAACGACGGTACTTTCGACCCATTGATGGGCTATTTTATCCAGGGAGTCTCCTACCCGAGCGTTCCCCGTGATGCGCTGAACCAGCAGGTTATTCAGTTTCGCAGGAAATACCCGTATTACATCGACTATGCCAAAGCCACTTTCGACGATTTACTGAGTGCAGACGAGAAGAAAGACGCCTATTCGGCAAAAGCGACGTTTCTGCAAACCGCCTGCATCGAGAACAAGGGGAATGGGCATTTCGAAGTAAAGACATTACCGATAGAAGCCCAAATGGCGCCGGTATTCGGGATTGTGGTGACGGATGTGAATGCGGATCATAACCCGGACGTGATCCTATCCGGCAACTTTTATCCCAACGAGGTCAACATGGGCAGGCAGGATGCATCCACAGGTCTCTTACTGCTCGGAAACGGCAAAGGCGCATTTGCTCCCCAAAGTCCGGCAAAGAGCGGGCTGCTGCTCCACGGTGATGCGCGTTCCAGCAGGCTGCTTCGGGGCCCGAAAAATCAGCGGCTGTTGTTGACAGCCATGCATTCCAAAGGCGTTACGATCCACCGCATTTCGCCGGGAAGCGTTGAACCTTAATCTACCATAGCCGTGGATGTCGAACGGGCCTTTGCACGCCAGCCAAGAAGCTTGTCCGGCCAAATCATTCCGAATTTTGCTACGCTTCGCGTAACTTGCCATTTCAATACTTTTGGTTACAAATCGCAGTGTAAATAATGGCTATGATTAGCAGGAATGACCAGCAAATGATGGAATTGATCCTCGGCGTGGCGGAAAAGGATACGCAAATCCGGGCGGTGATACAGGATGGATCGCGTTCGAACCCTGCCGTGCCCAAAGACATTTTCCAGGATTTCGATATCATTTACATTGTAAGAAGTTTGCTTCCTTTTAAGGAAAATCCGGGTTGGATCGACGTGTTTGGCGAACGAATGATTATGCAAATGCCGGAGGACATGGAACTATACCCTCCGGATGAAAGTATGAAAGGCGGTTTCTCTTACCTGCTGCAATTCATGGATGGTAACCGCATCGATCTGACGCTCGTGCCGGTGGAGCATTCCAAACCCTTTACGGAAGACAGCCTGTGTAAGTTGCTGCTTGATAAAGACGGCATGTTCGACGCTGCCCCTCTACCACCCACCAGCGACCGCGACTACCTGGTACAGGCGCCCACGGCCCGGTCTTTTGAAGATTGCTGCAATGAGTTTTGGTACACCAACTCGGGCTTAGCCAAGGGATTATGGCGGAAGGAAATGGTGCTGGTTAAAGAATTGTACCACAAAGTAATCCACGAGGCATTGATGCAGATGGTGGACTGGTATATTGAATGCCGTCACGGAGCCGTGAATGCGGGTAAATTCGGCAAATATTACGATCGCTATCTGGAACCGGAGATTTATGAGCAGCTCCTGGCCACCTATGTGCCTGCCGACTGGGAGCATAGCTGGCGCTGCGTGTATGCGACGACCGACCTGTTCAGAAAGTTAGCCATCGCTGTGGCGGATCAACATGGATACGAATACCGAATGGAGGAAGATACCCGTGTCACGGCATTTTTGAAGCACGTTGAACGGTTGCCCCCGGACGCAAAAAGGATATATTGATTCTCGCTGATTACTTCTCGCTGATACGGTAGGCACAGCGGCGCGCGCCCGCCAGTATGTGATCCACCCGTTGGATATCTACACCATCCCCCAGGACGGCCTGGAACGTTTTCAGCTCGTAACGGCAAAAATCCTGACAGGCTGTTGCAGCGGCGCAGATCGGACAATGGTTTTCGATCAGCAGATAACCTTCGTCGTCTTTCACATATTCAACCATATATCCCTCCTGATCACGGATACCCGCCAACCGGGCGATGCGTTCTTCGAGGTGGGCGGCCCCACCTGCTTCATTCATATATTTACGCAGGGCGTTCTGACTGTTCGCCTCGATCACCGCATTCAATGCGTCCTGCCCGAGCGTTTCACGGATCGTGCCGATCAACTTCACGGTAAGCTCCGCGTGCGCATCCGGGAAGCGTCCCTCTCCTTCCTTTGTCAATGCCCATATCTGCTGCGGGCGCCCACGGCCCTTCGACACCGTCGAGGACTGCACAAGCCCTTCGCCGGCCAGTTTCAGAAGCTGGAACCGCGCACCTTCCGTTGTGATGTTCAACTCCGTCGCAATGGCCGTTAATGGCTGCGGACCGGCTGTTTTAAGCATCCAGATCACCCTGTCAGAGCCAGAAGGGTTATTTTTCATAATAAACAAAGTATTTATTTGGTTTAATGAACAAAGATAGTACTTTTGTCACGAAAACAAACTATCCGAATCATGACGTTTCGCTACCAAATCTGCTCATCCTAGGCTGTCGGCATCATTTATTGACGCAATTTAATCATTCCCGCCAACCGGTTTCTCAAAAAACGGTTAACAGGAAAACTACGCTCAAATTAACATCATACCATGAAAAAGATCCTGCTCCGGACGGCCGTGCTTACCGCCGTACCGATCATTTTCTCATCCTGCAATACCAGCCCGACCCAGGCAATCGCGACCGAAAAACCACAGGACTATCCGGTGATGACGGTACGGCCCGAAAGCGCAATGCTGCATATGGACTACCCTGCCCGACTGGAAGGGAGACAAAACATCGAAATACGACCGAAAGTCGATGGTTTTATTGCCAAAATATACATTGAAGAGGGCTCCGTCGTCCGTAAAGGGCAGCTGCTTTTCTCTATTCATGCCCCGCAATACGAGCAGGAAGTGACAACGGCCACTGCGGCGATCAAAAGCGCCGAAGCCGAAATGAACCTGGCCCGCATGCAGGTTGAGAAGACGGTTCCGCTTGAAAAAGAGGGCATTATCAGCAGTTACGAATTAAAATCAGCCGAGTACACGCTGCATGCACGGGAGGCCGCGTTGGCCCAGGCGAAGGCGAGCCTGGCGAATGCGAAAACCAATGTGGGCTATACGCATATCACCAGCCCGGCCGACGGCGTCGTTGGGTTGATCCCTTACAAAACCGGAAGCCTGGTGAGCAGCGCATCACCCCAGCCGTTGACGACCGTTTCGGATATCGGCGAGATGGTCGCCTATTTCTCATGGAATGAAAAGCAATACCTCGACTTTACGTATAGCCATAAAGGTGCACAGCTCAACGAGCGGGTGAAGTCGATTCCGCCCGTGCAGCTGATCCTGGCCAATAAGCAGGAATATGCACCGAAAGGCAGGATCGAGTCGGTGGGCGGTATCATCAACACCACCACCGGCTCCATACCCGTCCGGGCGTTGTTCCCGAACTCGGGCCGGTTGCTTCGCACCGGCGCCAGCGGGCTTATCCGTATTCCCACGCATTTGAAAGAAGCCATTCTGATACCTGCTAAGGCGACATTCGAATTGCAGGAAAAGACTTTCGTCTACACCGTAAAAAAGGACGGAGCCGTACAAAGTACTGAAATTCAAATACAAAGCATAACACCCGACGGACGTTACGTGGTGAGCAACGGACTCACAGGCGGCGAGCAGGTTGTAACGGAAGGACTCCCTTCACTCAAAGACGGCATGCGGATCAGACCGGTTGAAAAAGCGGCCGCCGCACAGTGATCCCTTCATTTTAAACATCACGTACTATGTTGAATAAATTCATCGAAAACCCGGTATTGTCGACGGTTATATCGATTATGATCGTCATTCTGGGGCTGTTGGGGCTGTTTTCGCTCCCGATATCGCAGTACCCCGACATAGCGCCCCCCGCCGTCGAAGTGAACACCACCTACCAGGGCGCAAGCGCGGCGGTGGTGATGAAAACCGTGATTACACCGTTGGAAGAAGAACTGAACGGCGTGGAGAATATGACCTATATGACCTCCAAAGCCAGCAATGACGGCAGCGCTACCATCACCATCAATTTCAAGCAGGGAACCGACCCTGATATGGCGGCGATCAATGTGCAGAACCGCATCACAAAGGCCACCAGCCTGCTTCCAGCCGAGGTGATCAAGGTAGGTATCACCACTAGCAAGCGACTTAACAGTGAAGTATTCAGTTTCCTGTTGTACAGCCAGAATGGGAAATACGACCAGAAATTCCTGGACAATTATCTTAAAATCAATGTCATGCCGCAGATCAAGCGTATTTCAGGCATCGGTTCCGCACAGGTGTACGGCAGCATGGACTACAGTATGCGGATCTGGCTGAAACCGGATGTGATGGCCATTTATGGCCTCATGCCCCAAGACGTTATCCGCGCGCTTGCGGAGCAAAACATCGAGGCAGCACCAGGTAAGGTAGGTGAAAACAGCAACCAGGTTTTCCAATACACTCTTAAATACACCGGACGACTGGAAAAACCAGAGCAATTTGCAAATATCATCCTTCGCTCGACCGGAAACGGGCAGCTGTTGACTTTGAAAGATGTCGCCGACCTTGAAATGGGCTCCTATACCTACGCGAGCACCATCACTGCGCAGGGGCGCCAGGCACCTTACGTAGCCATTACCCAAATGGCAGGGTCCAATGCGCATGAGATCATCAAGGAATGTGAAAGGATTTTGGGAGAAGCATCGAAATCTTTCCCGGAAGGTATACGGTACAGCGTTTTTTCTAATGCCAACGAGTTCCTGGACGCATCCATTTCCAAACTGATATGGACATTGGTTGAAGCATTTGCGTTGGTTTTTATTGTCGTCTTCCTCTTTTTGCAAGATTTTCGCTCGACGCTCATTCCGGCTATCGCGGTGCCCGTTGCCATCATCGGTACGTTTTTCTTCCTGAAAATACTCGGTTTCACGATCAACCTGCTGACGCTGTTCGCATTGGTGCTCGCGATCGGGATCGTGGTGGACGACGCCATTGTGGTGGTGGAAGCCGTCCACGCCAAGCTCGATCACGGTTACCGCTCCGCCAAAAAAGCCACGATTGACGCCATGAGCGAGATCAGTACCGCTATTATCTCTATTACGCTCATTATGGCAGCGGTATTTGTGCCGGTGACATTCGTAACAGGTTCGGTGGGGATTTTCTATAAACAATTCGGGCTGACGCTTGCCGTCGCGATTGTCATTTCGGCCATTAACGCCCTCACGCTAAGCCCTGCATTGTGCGCCATTCTATTGAAACCACACAGCGATGCCCATCAGGCAGGCACCGGTTTCCTCCAACGTTTCTACCGCGGCTTCAATGCTTCGTTTGAAGCCATGACCGGACGGTACAAACGATCGGTCCGTTTGCTGATTCATAAAAAATGGATCGCAGTCGGTGGAATTGCCGCATTCAGCGCATTACTATGGTTCCTGATCAGCTCTACGCCTACCGGGTTTGTACCTAACGAAGACAGCGGCTCTATCTATGGAAACGTCATTCTCGCACCTGCGACTTCATTGGAGCGCACAGAAGCCATCGCTAACCAGATCGACAGCATCGCCCGGACTATCCCCGAAATCGAGCTCGTATCACGGCTCGCCGGAATGGACCTGATGAGTGGAGTCGGCAGTTCTTATGCCGCCATTTTTATCCGCCTCAAACCGTGGAGCCAACGAACCCGGGGCGGACAGGACATTAAGAGTATTGTAGGTACATTGTTTGCCAAAACAGCAGGAATCAAGGATGCCAGCATCATTTTCTTCGCCGCTCCTACCTTGCAGGGATTCGGAAATAACGACGGTTTCGAATTCCAGTTGCAGGATAAAACCGGCGGAAGTTACCAGGCGTTCGATCAGGTGATCGGCAAATTTATGGGCGAGCTCAATCAGCGCCCGGAGATCATGTACGCCGCTACGTCCTACAACACCAATTTTCCGCAATACGAGGTGCAGGTGAATGTGGCCAAATGCATGGAAGCGGGTATTGCGGTCAATGCCGTTTTAAGCACCCTGCAAGGCTATTTCGGCGGGATTTACGCTTCGGATTTTAACCGGTTCGGCAAGCAGTACAAGGTAATGATCCAGGCCGAAGCGAACCAGCGATCCGGCATCGACGCCATTCACAAGATCTTCGTACGAAACGAACATGGCGCTATGGCCCCGATATCGGAGTTTATCACTTTAAAAAAAGTGTACGGCCCCGAGTTTATCAACCGGTTCAACCTGTTCACGGCCGCCGCGGTGAATGGCGCTCCCAAACCCGGTTACAGCTCCGGCGATGCGATCCGGGCCATACGCGAAGTGGCTGCCAAAACGTTGCCGCAGGGCTACGCCTATGAGTTTTCCGGACTGAGCCTGGAAGAGATTTCGAGCGGCAATCAGACGCTGCTCATTTTCCTGCTCAGCCTGGTGTTCATCTACTTCCTGCTCAGCGCCCAGTACAAAAGCTATATTCTGCCATTCTCGGTGCTTCTTTCCCTGCCTGTCGGGCTGGCCGGGGCCTTCCTTTTTGCACGGATTTTCGGGCTCGACAATAACATTTTCCTGCAAATCAGTCTCATTATGCTGATTGGCCTGCTGGCTAAAAATGCAATCCTGATCGTCGAGTTTGCATTGATGCACCGCCTGAACGGCGAAAGTATCATACGCTCGGCGGTGGCCGGTGCCGTCACCCGGTTACGGCCGATCCTGATGACGTCGTTCGCCTTCATTTTCGGACTGTTGCCTTTAATGCTGGCAACTGGCGCAGGTGCATTGAGCAACCGGTCCATCGGTACGGCGGCGGTCGGCGGGATGTTGATCGGGACGCTCTTTGGCGTGTTCATCATTCCTGTGCTCTTCGTCCTGTTCCAGACATTGCATGAAAAAGTGAGCGAAAGCGTCAGAAAACCCGCAGAAGAGGAACAACTTATTTACTAATCTACCCATGAAAAATACATATATCGGCGCGGTTTTCTTAACCATCCTGGCAGCCTCCTGCCAGGTGACCAGGCCTTACGAACGGCCCGCATTCAATACTCAGGGCTTTTACCGGGACGCGACTTCCCGGGATACTGCCAGCATCGCGAACATTTCGTGGAAACAGTTTTTTACGGATACCGCATTGACCACATTGATCGCCCGCGGCCTCGAACAGAACCCCGATCTGCGGATCGCCGTGCAGCATATTGTGGCGGCAAAAGCATCCCTACAATTAAGTAAATCGGCCTTTTTGCCGGATTTGAGCGGAACTTTGTCCGTAAAACAATCCAAGCTGGCATTCCCGCAGGGATATGGCATTATCAGTTCGACCACACAATATGACCTGGGTTTGGGATCATCGTGGGAAGCGGACATCTGGGGAAAGCTCCGTAGTGCCAAGCGCGGCGCGCTGGCGGCCCTGCTGCGTACAGAACAAGCACAAAAAGCCGTCCAGACTCAGCTGATCGCAGACATTGCCGGGAACTATTACACGCTGCTCGTCCTGGACCAGCAACTGGCGATTCTCGAAAAAACGAAGAACAACCGCCTGGCCGACGTGAAAGCGGTGACTATGCTGAAAGACGCGAACATTCTCAACGGCGCGGCCATTTCGCAGAGCGAAGCCAATGCTTATGCCGCCGAAATCGCGATACCGGCGTTGAAAAATCAGATCAGGGAGACAGAAAATGCGTTGAACCTGCTGCTTGCCCAACCCTCGGGCACGATCATACGGACGACGCTGGATCAGCAAAAGCTTGACATTCCCCTGAAAACAGGTGTTCCTGCACAGCTCCTGCAAAACAGGCCGGACGTCAGACAAGCCGAATATGGCCTTTGGGAAGCTTTTGAAAATACGAATGTGGCCCGGACGTTCTTTTATCCGTCGCTGATGATCACTGCAAACGGCGGGTTTACCAGCTTCAACTTCCAGGACTGGCTCACATCGCTGGGGTTGTTCGGAAACGTAGCGGCGGGCCTGACGCAGCCGATCTTCAACCGGGGTGCAAACAAAGCGCGGCTGGTCACTGCCAAAGCACGTCAGGAACAAGCCGCGATCGAACTTCAGAAGTCGATGCTCGTAGCAGGACGCGAGGTTTCAGACGCGCTCTATGCATACGAAGCCGCGGGCACACAGCGCGACATTCGGGTAAGGCAACTCGCCTCGCTTGAAAAAGCGGTTGATGCCAATAAGAAGCTGCTCCGGTTCAGCTCCAACACCAATTACACCGATGTGCTGACCTCCGAGCAAAACCTGCTGGCCGCGCAGCTCGACGCCGTAAACGACCAGCACCGGCAGTGGCTGGCGGTAATCAGGCTCTACCGTGCATTGGGAGGCGGAACACGCTAACACGATCGCCCGGACATTATTGGACTGCTTACTTCTGAAAAAGTGGACTACCCAAAACCGCGGATTAGATGTGAGCTTTGAAAAAAACAGATCATGATACCAGCTGACAACTTATTGATTTTCGCCCTGGCTGCCCTGGGCCTTGTGTTGAGCCCGGGCCCCAATATGATTTATCTTATCTCGCGTTCTATCAGCCAGGGGCGCAGAGCCGGCCTATTGTCGCTGATAGGTGTTGCATTAGGTTTTTTAATGCATATCATGCTGGTTTCTTTCGGGTTAACGGCGGTGTTTCTGACCATCCCGGTTGCGTATGAGATACTACGCTGGCTGGGCGTCGGATACCTGCTGTATTTGGCTTGGGAGGGTGTAAAACCCGGCAGTGCCTCTCCATTTCAGACCCGTCATCTTTCCAATGACTCCGATTTCAAACTGGTGCGCATGGGTTTTGTGACAAATGCATTAAACCCCAAGGTAGCCGTATTCTATTTGTCTTTCTTCCCCCAGTTTACCCGTCCTGAATATGGGTCGCTGATTAGCCAGAATCTGGAATTAGGCTTTACGCAATTACTCATCAGCGCCTTTATCAATACGATCATTATCTTCTCGGCCGCCCTTGCAGCGAAGTGGTTTCAGGCAAGGCCCACCTATGTGAGCGTGCAAAAGTGGATCATGTCGGGTGTTTTGACAGGGCTGGCTGTGCGTATGGCGATGGACAAGGGGAAATGATTTTTTCCAGACAGGGATTAAAGAATTTTTATTTAAACACAAACCTTCTTGCCCTAACGGTATGCGCGCAAAAATAGCCCATCGCGCCGCCCACTATATTTGTTTTGGGGTTGGAGATCACAGCCGAGTTTTGTTTCAGAGCCTGGTCCAGGGAGTAATAAAAATCGTACACCGCGGCATCAATGCATTGCAGCTTCACAGTAATCGTGTCGCCGGTTTTGATATCTATGTCGTTGTTTAAAACATGGTTCACCCTTGATCCATTGTTGATTTTGTCGTTATGCAGGTATATTTCTTGCGAGAGACTATCCTGAATAGTTAGCACCAGATGGTAAGAATTCCCCAGTCCGACCGGGTCGTCGTATACGGCCACAATGTCGGTCCCGTCACCAAATGTGGCTGACTTCGCGTACAGGCTGTCCAGTGCCACGGGTGCGGGCATCGTGGAAACGGAGGAAAACATTTCATTTTCCATTTTCACCACCAGCTTGTACGTGTGCCCTGGTACGCCCGTCCAAACGTGCGTCCGGTATCTGCCCGCACTTACTTCTACCAGCGTGTCTGTGAATGATGCGGTCTGATCCGTGATGTAGACTTTGGCGCCGCTTACGGTCGGGAAATTGTTATCCTGGTCAAAATTGATGGAGCTCGTTACTTTTATCTCATATGGCCCGGGTTGGTCTGTGATGTTGCCTGTGACGACATATTTGGGA
>DATMSL010000807.1:0-6228 GCA_035565435.1 Dyadobacter sp.
CTGGTTACGGACCGTTTTTGGGGAAACGTTTAGCTTATCAGCGATTTCGTCACTGGAAAGATCATAATCGTAGCGCATCCGGAATATAACCTGCTGCTGCTGCGGAAACCGGTCTACGAGATTGTCGAAAGCGGCACGCAGCTCATTATATCGGACCTGCGCATCGGCATGGTCCCGCCGGCTCTCCAAATGCAGAAGCAGCTCGGGGATCGGGACAAATTTCTTCTCGCGCTCCATCCATTTCAATACATGATTGCGGACCGCGGCATACAGGTAAGCCGGCACATTGTCGATCGGGTGGGTCGAAGGGCGCGACGTCTGCTGGATCCAGAACTGGATGAATACATCCTGGGCAGTATCCTTTGCCTGATCATAACTGCCCAGACGCTTGTAAGCTGCATTATATACGGCCTTCCAATGTTTCCGGTACAACGCGTCGAAAGCATCCCGGTTGCCCTCCCGGATCTGAAGCATCAGCAGGTTGTCCTCTGTGGCGGATATCTCCCTCATCATTTTCGGCTTTAACCTTCACGGAAATTTATCCTAAAAGTATCGTGCGATTTTTAGCAAAGCAAATTCCACAAAAATAATATTTAGAAGAATTAAATTTCGCATAATGAACGAAGCAAAGGCAATTAGTTTGGCAAGAGAGTAAACGATGGCATAGTAATAAACCCTCAACTTAAAATAGCTACTGGCGTTTCCGGCGATGTCTGTCAGTGACTTTCCTGGTGACCAGCTCAGTAGTATTCCGGGCTCAGATTGCCGGTCAGTTTATACAAATCCCCTTTGGACTTAGCAAATGAAGTGGATTTGAAGGTAAACTGAGGATAGGTTTCCGTTTCAAAAAAATCCCCGTTCTTCAAATGCTCGTCGCGCCCCGGCTGGCCGGTATCTACACTGTTGACATCGTTAGTGGTAACTGTGGTATAGTAAGTAATCTGATCGTTACCGGATTTCTCCTAAACCTGCGGCGCCCAGTAGGTACAATTCCCTTCGGGCGACACCGGGCCGGCGAAAAGCAGGCAGCCGCCGCACTCTTTTCCCTCGGCGACGGGTACCCATAGTTTACAGGCATTGCATTGCTTGTCGGGTGACGGGGCCAGATTGACATAACCCAATGCTTTCCTTTTTTCAACATCCACGGGGGCAACGCCGGTCAGATCATCGCAAGGATTTTCCTTGGCGGCCTTTGGAGTCGCCGCTTTTGAAGCGGTCTTTTTGCTACTCCCACAACTTGCCAGCAGCACCATACCCGCGCCGGTCATTCCCAGCGAGCAGCATTTTTGCAGAAAAATCCTGCGACTTTTTTTCTCAGCCATACTATTCAAATTTCAGGTCGGGTAAAGCTCACCCGACCGCTCGTTTTCAATTTATATCCAATGCCTTACGTACCGATTCCGCCGCTTTCTTTACATTGTCCGGGGCATCGCTGCTCCATTTCTGCAAGGTTTTGCTCACACTTTTATCGGGCGCTGATTTATTCGGCGACCTTTTGATTCCTTTTGCCAGTCCGACCAAAGCCGTTGCCTGCATATCCTTATCTGCATTTTCCATGGCGGAAAGCAGCTTTCCCATTTCATTTTTCCCATTCCGTGCCCCGGCGATATATCCGAGGTCTTCCACATACTTCAGTTTGCCCGGCGTTGAATTTTTGAATACGTTACGGCGACAAAGCATTTCCGTAAATTCAGGCGATGAGCCTGGCAGTGAGCTCAGTACAGCCAGTCTGAACATTGGTTCTTCCATATTTTTTTCCGCAATCTGTGCAAAAGCAGCCATCGCTTCTTTACCAGCAAACTGCCCCAGGCTCAAACAGGCCTGATAAGCAACCTGCGGGTCTGCATCCGTAGTCAGGCGTATTACGTCCGGCAGAAAGTCGGAGGATTTTTCAGCCAATGCCAGTGCGTGTTCGCGTAAACCGGGATTCTTGTCGCTCAGCGCGGCTTTTATCAATTTCGCATCCAGCGCATTCAAACCGTCCAATGCATAAAATGCATGCAATCGGGCGTTTGCGTCGGGACTTTCAGAGAAGACTTTTTGCACTGCGGGCACTACACTTTTATCTTGCTTTTCAAGTAACAATCGCTGCGCATTCAACCGCCACCATTGGTTGGGATGGCTTAATAATGCGGCCAGTTCTTCCGGCTTTTTTCCGTCCAGATCAGGAATCGCAACGCTGCGTTTCTCTCCTCCTTTTGGGAAAATCCGCCAGATACGACCGTACTGTTCGCCGTTTGCGAAATCCATGTCTTTTTTTAAATCCTCCGGAATCGACACCGGCGTTTCGATGTGCTGGCGGTACATATCCACCACGTACAGATATCCGTCGGGCCCGGAAGTGAAATTCGCCGGCCTGAACCAGCCATCCGTGGAAGCCAGAAATTCCTTATCCTTCTCGCCATCGGCCCGTGTAGCGACAAATGCAGCATGCCCGGGAACCGACTTGATCACGTCCCGATGGACCAGGTTACCAGCTACTTCACCCGTAAAAATGTTACCGTAAAATTCCTTCGGAAATCCGTCGCCGCCATAAAAAGTAGCCCCCGACGCACCCGTAAAATGGTCGCGGGAGTATTCTTTATAACCCGTTTTCATTGAATCGTATTTGGCCTGACGGCGGTCGCTCCGCTGCTGTCGCCAGTATGGTGTCGGCGACTTCTGGAACATTTCGAGCTCATGGTCCGAAATGTTGACGTCGGTGCGGTAGCTGGGCATAAAATCGTGGCGATGTGCATAACGCCAGGCAATGGGCGATTGCTGGATATGCAGCGTGTTCTGCGTGTAAAACCGGTGTCCGGCATCATCCAGCGCCTGCCCGAACTGACCAGTCCCCGACTCCACTTCAAAAAGTCCCAGATCCGGACGGAACCGGAAATTTCCTCCGGCTACATTCACAGCCGGTTTTTCCGGATGCTTTTTGGAAGTAATCGTCCCGGCTTGCCCGTTGTTGTTGGCATAAACCCAGTTATCCGGCCCGAAACGAAGACTGGTGATCTGAGCCTCTGAATTTTTGGCAAAAAAACCGGTGAAAAGAACTTCTCTCGTATCGGCTTTAAAATCGCCGTTTTCGTCCTTTAAATACAAAATATCAGGCGCGGCAGTTACGATAATGCCGCCTTTCCATGGCAAAACGGAAGTTGCACTGGGCAATGCTTCTGCAAAAACATAGGATTTGTCTACCTTACCATCGCCATTGGTGTCTTTCAAAAGCCGGATACGCCCCTTGAAATTGCCCGGTTTTGCATCATAGGGATAATCCCCCATTTCCACCACATAAATATTTCCTCTGCCATCAAATACCATATCGATCGGCGAGAGCACTTCCGGTTCCACTACAAATGGCTCAATTCCAAAAGCCTCGTGAAGCTGGAACGTCGCCATTTCCTGCTCGGGCGAAAGTGCATTGGTGTAAAGTTGCGATATGCCCGGCAGGGTTGCTGCGGTCAATATCAAAAGTGATGCAGCTTTTACGTATTTCAAATTCATTAATTGTCGAGTTTTTTAATCTGCTCTGCGTTCTTATGCACTTTTTCAATGGCCCCTGCGATCGATGCCATATCTTCTTTTGTACCCAAAAGCATGTTCTGAGTGAACCATACGGCTTCCTCCGCGCACAGCTTGTCGTTCAGCGGGCATTTGTTCCTTTCATTATAGCTGTTGATATCCAGCATTTCCTTCGGGTATATTTTCTTAAAATTCGTCGATCCGAATGTGTCTTTAATAAAAGGCTGGGTGTTCAATGGAATGTAGCCACTGGAACAGGGAACTCCCTCGGCGCGCATTGCTTTCAGGAACGCGCCACGCGGTAAATCTTTAAAAGCCGATTTTTCGTACCGGAATGCAAAGAGGTGAAATGCGGCGCGCGTGACGTTCTTGTACATTTGATATGGTAAAATTCCCGGAATGTCTTTGATCTGCGATTTCAGATATGCTGCATTCACGTTCCGGGTAGTGGTTTCGCCGTCGAGGCGTTTCAGCTGGGCAATGCCTATCGCCGCCTGGTATTCCGTAAACCGGACTTTGGTGTTCTGCATAATACTGCCCGTTCCGACTGCCCCCACCGCGGTTCCGTACGGTGTACCCAGGTTGGAGTAAGAAAAACAACGGTCCATAAACGCATCGTTATTGCTCACAATCGCCCCGCCTTCACCGATAGGCAGGTTTTTGGAATTTTGAAAACTAAAACAGCCCGCATCCCCGATGGTGCCTACCTTTTGTTTGTTCACCTCCGCCAAATGCGCCTGACACGCATCTTCAACTACGAGAAGCTTATGTTTTTTCGCAATCGCCATGATCGCATCCATGTCCGAGGGCAGGCCCAGGATGTGTACAACCATAATGGCTTTGGTACGGGGCGTGATTTTCGCCTCGATTTTTGAGGGATCCATTTGAAAAGTCGCCGGGTCCACGTCCACGAAAACAGGCATGGCGCCATTCGACAGAATGGATGAAACCGTCGAAATGAAAGTATATGGCGGGACGATCACTTCATCGCCGCCTTTGACATTCAGCTGATTGAGCGCTACGACCAATGCATTGGTACCATTTACGACTGACAAACAACGTTTTGCACCGACCGCCGCAGCCCATTCTTTTTCAAACTGGCTCACTACGCCAGCCCGCGACCACACGCCGCTCCGGACCACTTCAAGCAATTGTTTCTCGTCAGTTTCAGGGTTCCAGACCGGCCATTTCGGCCATTTTACCGGATCCCAGGCTGGCTTTCCACCCAGTATGGCAGGTTTCTGCACGCTGGTAATACCAGCCGCCATGGTAATGTTCGGGGCTAAAACGGCGGTAATACCCGCAACCGAACTTTGCTTCACAAATTCCCGTCTTGTCAATGCTTTTATTTTTTTCATTTTAATGTCTCAAAGGATGATTTGTTTGTCAGAGTTATTCCCTCCTACCGGCCAGCAATTGCCCAGGCAATTGCATTGACCAGCAACGTATTGAACTGACCTTCCGAGAAATCCACAGGGTAACCTAATGTGGTGTAAAAAACCCGGCTTTTACCAGCCATTCTGGTCCATGCTACCGGCTGCGTTTCCTCCCCCGCTTTTCCATTCAAAAGAACTACTGCTTTTTTGTCAACCAATGGCGTTACCCGGTACAAGTTTCCGATGCTGTGATAACCGCCTGACCTGAAGTTTTTCAGGATCGGGTGGTTGGAAGCTCCCGGGGCGATGGATACATCCGTGCCCAGCTCCACCGGCCCGTACCCGTAGTTCCCACAGCCCAGTATATCCGCCACAAATTCCGGCCAGGCCGAGAAATCCTTCCCTACTTCTCCGCGCGTGGTAAATGCATGGTTGCCGGTACGGATCGCCACGAGCGGCCCGCCGTTTTTGAGATAATCCTTAAAAAGTTGCATTTGCGCATGCGGCAGGGCAATTCTTCTTGAAAACAAAACGACCAGGTCAGCCTTTTTCAGGATTTCCATTCCCGGAAAACGGAATGTATTGTTGGTACCTTCTCCGAGCAGAACGGTTACTTCATACTGGTTGGCAGCCCTGAGTTCTTGTGCAAAAACAGGGACCGTTTTGTGCGCTTCATAATTGAGTGAATCCTCGCTGATCAGAAAAACCACGTGCGGCTTTTTCCCGGACTGCGCATTCTTCTCTTCCGAAAACGCAGTTGCCAGAGCAATCTCCATAGTTGACAGTGTCACAAAAAACAGCAGAAAACATCTGAATATTACAGTCATATTTTTAGTAAGCGTTTGATATTTTCGGACCTTAAAAGGTCTTTTGTTTTTACATCCGCTTCATTATCCCGCAATGATTCCACACGGAGCAATCCGGTACGATAGTCGAGAATGGGAGAATGGGTACCGAATGCGAATTTTTCCTTGCCAAACCGAACCAGCAGGTTCCCAAGATCGGCCATGTTCCGCCCGGAGGTGTCCATGACGAAATCGAGGTTTTTAAAAACAGCCTGCTCATCTGCATTAAGCGCCGTACTGTTGGCTACATTCAGAATCAGGTATTTTGCATCCGGTACCGCTTTCAGTATCGGTAAAATATCTTTGAGCGACCATTCTTTTTCCACATCCAGCCACGAGCTGGGGCGCACATCGACCATCCGAAGTGAAAGCGCCACTACCATTCCCTTGTCCCGCGCCATTTTTACCAGCTCGATACAAAACGGATTGTTCAATTCGTATCCGTGGTAAACAGGATGCAGCCGTATCCCCTTCATGCCCATTTTCGCACTACAGATTTC
>DATMSL010000808.1:0-4820 GCA_035565435.1 Dyadobacter sp.
CTTCGCTTTTTAATTGTAAACAATACACTTAATCGATTCCAATGCATCAATTGTTTCAGAAAGTCTCCCTGCTGTTCCTGGCTTGTCCGGCGATGGTAATGGGCCAGACACCGAAGGGAAACTATTCGCCACTTCCCCTCAAAGACCTCAGCGCATTTGAGAGCGCCGCCCCCAACTGGTCGATACAAGGAGGCATTTCCATCCACCCTTCCGGCACAGCAAAGCCCAAAACAACAGCCGGCGACGGCATACTGGTCGGAAATGCCGGGACCGTGCTGATCACTAAACTGAAAGCAAGCGACCTGCGGCTCTATATTGAATTCAACGTTGCGCCTGGGGCCGAAGGAAACATCATCCTACCAGGCGGACAGAAGGTCAAGATTTCCGACAGCAGCAAACAAAAAACAGCGGACGCATCGACTTCCGGCTACATCGGGCAGTTTCCGAACCAGAATGCGGCCAAGTCGGCGGGGCTCTGGCAAACGCTCGAAATCTCGTATGACGCATCCGTACAACACATTCCTAACTCCGCACGCCTGAACACGCTTTCACTTAACGGCGTGACAGTGCTCGAAACAGTTTACCTTCCCAACTCCAAAGCTGCCACCGACGGGCAACCTATCGCATTTGAGGTTACCAAAGGCAGCATCGCATTCCGTAACGTGGGTTACCAACTCCTTGCTAATCGTAAACCACTATCAATCAGCAATCTGAATTACAAGGTATATGCCGATAAATGGGATGCCAAAGAATATAGCAAGCTCGATCATGAAGGCCAGTCGCCCGTGCTAACGCAGGAAGTAACCAACGGCATGCGTGAATTCCACCTTGTATACGAAGGCGACATCGACGTAGCTGAGGCCGGTGATTATATCTTCACTACTATTTACTCGGGACCTGTCCTTTCGATGGATATCGACGGCAAAAGCGTGGTATCGTCCGGTGAGGCTACTTCGCAGGAAACGCATACCGGATCTGTTAACCTCACACAGGGTAAACACAAGTTCAAGGTCTATTACTCGCGCTTCCCTTGGCGCCAGCCTGCATTGGGAGTGCGCGTGGAGAAATCAGGTGTGCGCCCGTACGACCTGCACGCGCTGTCGTCCCTCCCCGAGCCGGAGCCGAAACCGTACATCAGCGTCACGCCCGAAATGCGTCCTGAAATGGTGCGGTCGTTCATTCAAATCGACGGCGAAAAAAACAAGCGCACGCACTGTATCTCCGTAGGAAGCCCCGACGGCTGGAATTACACTGTCGATCTGAACCGTGGCGCGCTGTTACAAGCATGGCGCGGGCAGTTTGCCGACGTGACCGAAATGTGGTATGAACGCGGCGAGCCGCAATTGCTCTTCCCTGCCGGTCTGAAAGTTCACGTTTCTGGCCGCAGCAGCGTAGCCGTACTTGCCACTACCAATGCGGCATGGCCCGATTCTTCTAATATCAATTTCCTGGGTTACAAGATCGACCAGAAAGGTTACCCCGTGTTCCGCTATGCCATCGGCTCGGCTACTGTGAGTGATGAACTGGTGTCCGGCGGCAACAGCCTCTCGCGTACATTTCGCCTGGAAGGCACGCCCACAGGTACCCTGTACTCGCTGCTCGCGAGCGGAAAGCAGATCACCGAAATCGAAAAAGGGCTTTACCAGATCGACGACCGCTTTTTTGTGCAGGTTGATAAAAAAGCCAAAGCGATAGTGCGCCCGGCTGGCGAAATGAAGGAGCTGATCCTTCCCGTTTCCAACACGACGAGCTATTCAATGTTTTGGTAAAAACCTCATTATCTGATTTGTATCAATGAAAAATATTCTTTTAACTACCCTGATTACCGTCGGCTGTACCAGTGCATTTGCGCAGTCGAAGCCTAATAAGATTGACGATTACTACCGTATTATCACGATCCCCATTCCCGAGGACGTCAAAATGGAAATCGGTGGTATGCAGGTGCTGCCCGACGGCCGCCTTGCTACGTCTACCCGCCGCGGCGAAGTGTGGATGATCGGTAATCCGTACCTCAAAGGCGACGGAAAACCTTCATTCCACCGTTTCGCATCGGGCCTTCATGAGCCACTGGGCTTGTATTACCGCGGCAAGGACTTCCTCGTATCGCAACGCGGCGAAGTTACCCGCCTCGAAGACACCGATAATGACGGTGTTGCCGATGTTTACGACTCATTCTCACGTTGGCCGCTTTCCGGCAACTACCACCAGTATTCCTATGGCCCCGTAGCGATGCCGAACGGCGAAATGCTCGTTACCCTCAACCTCGACTGGGTGGGCCGCGGCGCAAGCCAGTCGAAATGGCGCGGATGGATGCTGAAACTAGGCCAGGATGGCAAGCTGACACCCTGGGCGACGGGTTTGCGCTCCCCTTCCGGCTTCGGCTCCTATAAAGGCGATATTTTCTATACCGAAAACCAGGGCGACTGGGTAGGTTCCGGCCGCATGACGCACCTTGAAAAAGGCGACTTCGCGGGTAACCCGGCGGGTCTGCGTTGGAGCAAAGAAGAAGGGTCGCCGGTGAAACTGAACCCGGAAGATATACCCAACACGGGCGAACCGCTTTATGACGTAGCCAAGAAGGTCCCCGGCCTGAAACCGCCGGCTGTATGGTTCCCGCACACCTTGGTGGGTATCTCCACCTCGGATTTCAAAGAAGACGTTACCAACGGCGCATTCGGGCCGTTTGCCGGGCAAATGTTTGTAGGCGACCAGGGACATAGCATTATCACCCGTGTAGACCTCGAAAAAGTGAATGGTGTGTGGCAGGGAGCCGTTTTCCCTTTCCGCGAAGGCTTTATGTCGGGGATCCTGCGCCTGGAGTGGGGACTCGACGGCTCGATGTTTGTAGGCCAGACAAGCCGCGGATGGTCGGCTACGGGTAAAGAGGAATTTGGTATTCAAAGGCTCGTATGGACCGGCAAAATGCCGTTCGAGATGAAGAATGTCCGCTCCACGCCCGACGGTTTTGAGATTACATTCACCAGTCCGGTCGACAAAAAAGCTGCCGCAGACCAGGATGCCTACAAAATGAATAGCTTCACCTACCGCTACCACCGTACTTACGGCAGTCCGATCATCAACACTGAGGAGGTACCTGTCAAAGGCATTATCGTGTCGGAAGATGGCCTGCGGGTACGTTTGGTAGTTGATCCAGCCTCATTGCGCAAAGGCTACATTCACGAAATCAAAACCGAAGGCGTAAAATCACCGGACGGCAACAACCTGCTGCATACAACCGCCTATTATACGCTGAACGAGATCGCAAACGGGCAAGCAGCCAGTCCATCCCAGTTCACAACTACCGTGAAGACAGCCGCAGCAGTGGATCACAGCTCGCACGCAATGCCCGCAACCGAAGCAGCCGTGAGCACATCGGCATCGGCTAAACGCGTGACTGAAATGCCCGCCAGCTGGACCAACGGTCCCGACCAGGTGGTGACCATCGGCACGGTACCGGGTTTGAAGTTCGATATTTCGGAAATCCAGGTGAAAGCAGGAAGCAAAATCAAAGTCGTGTTCAACAACAACGACGATATGTTGCACAACCTGGTCATTACCAAGCCCGGAGCTGCCAATGCAGTAGGTGAAGCGGGTTTGAACCTTGGCCTTAAAGGATCAGAACTGAATTACGTGCCCAAAACCAATGACGTCCTTTTCCATACCAATATCGTAGAACCTGAGAAATCGGAAGCAATCTATTTTGTAGCTCCGAAACAGGCGGGTACCTACCAGTACGTCTGCACTTTCCCCGGCCATTACTCGCTGATGCAAGGGAAACTGAAAGTTGTTAAATAGCCAACCCGATTGGCCTTCCAGCGGGGCGGCGTTTCGTCGCCCCGTTTGATTCCTCTTAACATTGCCGAAACTGAATAATTACCACCTTTTCACAAGGAGAATGCCACAAGCAGCCGCTTTGATTGGTATAATTCATTGATTTAATAAAACATTGCCGTTACGTTAAATTTGAATCCGGAAGAACACATATCGGACGCCAGCGAGCTGAATATCAGGCTCTGGCAGCGGTTTAAAGCCGGCGACGCGGAGGCGCTCGGGCAGCTCGCCCAAACGCATTACCGGGCGCTGTACAACTATGCCACCAAGTTTTCGTCCGACCCTGACTTCATCCGCGATTCCATCCAGGAACTTTACCTCGAACTCTGGGAACGCCGCAATTTTCTCTCCGAAACCGCATTCGTCAAATCCTACCTGCTAAAAGCGCTCCGTCACAAGCTCATTAAGGAAAGTATCCGCCTCAAACGCTTCCACGAGCCGCAAGCAGCTATTTTCGACACTGACCCGTCGGATCCGTCCATCGAAACCAATATCATCGAAGCCGAACATATCCGCTTCCAGAACGGCCATCTCAAACGCATCATTTCGCTCCTCTCGAAACGCCAGCAGGAGATCATCTACCTCCGCTTCTACCAAAACCTCGACAACGAAGATATTGCAAGCGTGATGGGACTCGGTCGCCAAAGTGTCTCCAACCTGCTCTACCGTACATTGAAAGAGATTAAGGAAATCTGGGCGCCTGCGGAGTTTTTTTGGTTGCTGTTAATGTCTATTATCCATTAAGGGGATATGCGCACAAGGAAGGTATCCTTCGTGTCCGTGATATGCCACCGGCTCACCTGACACAGTAATTCCAAATCAAATGGCGCGAAGGTCCGCCTTCATGTTCGCAGGCCTCTGGCCGGGCGATACGGCACAAACGAAACCTAAACGATATTGCATTTCTGACCTGCCGGAGGCCTGCGAATAGTACACACAAATCAAGAGATTTGCGCGAGCAGTTCGGCAACGTGTACAATACATTTTAT
>DATMSL010000809.1:0-4476 GCA_035565435.1 Dyadobacter sp.
CTATCAATACAAAATTGTACGGATGATTTCGCTGTATATCGGAGATTACACTTTTTGGGGAATTGTCATCGTCATGTGGTGTAGCGAAACGGGCAAGATACGGTCTAAACGTCAAATCTTCCCGATCGGAATTTTTTAGCCATTGCGAGCTACCAACCGGCGTTGCAAAATTCGAAACATCCCCCTCATACCCAGGCAGCACAGGCGGCGATCCGCCCGTCACGGGCGCCCGATTGTTGGTAACCTTTTTCCACTTAGGATATTTCGCTAACGGATTATCGTATAGGTAATAGCCCGTTCCATTGAAATCCTGCTCGCTGAAAAGCGGCATTTCAAAATCCGTCAAGCCCATTTGGTGGGCAACCAGGTTGGGATAGGCAAATTGCTGACTCTCCCGGTAAAGGCCCCCATTGCAAACGCCTGCGGTTAGTCCGCCGCCGACGGCGATCATTTGCAATGTGGCATCGGAGCCTTTCAGGTTGCTCAAATCGACATGGCCGACTTGCTGTGCATTCCATTTGTTAAAATTCAGGGATGGTTGAACTTCTACCTCGCCGGTTTGCATGCTGGTAAATTTCGCGATCGGGTGCAGGCTGGGGAGCACTTCCGTACTATCGATGGCGTCGACCACATTGTCGCTGGTGGTATCCGGCTGCGCTTCCTGCGAACAGGCGGCAAGACTCGATGTGAGTGCAAGCAGTAATGCATACAGTTTTTTCATAGTACTTGAATTTTAAATTGATACAACTGAAAGCCTTGCTGACCAGCCCGGCCTCATTCAATTAATTCAAGTTTAGATCACAATTACCTCGCAAATTCAATCCGATGTCCCAACAACACCGATGGATACCCGAACGGTAATTCCGGGGCATTCCGCCTTTTGCCACCCGTCCGCCTTTCACGAACTCGGCTATTAAACCTTCATTAAAACCAAGGATTTTTGCGATTCGCGTTGTTTCTTTGCAGGAAATTCAGTCGCAGTCAATAAAGTAACATATGCAAAGCGGAGAAAAGAATGCGCAGCCCTGGTTGGGCAAAATGCAGGAAAAATGGGGATTGGAAACAACCAGGCAAGTTTTATTGGTACTCGCGGTTTTCAGTTTGTCGGGCTCGTCGGTAGTATGGCTCCGGAAAGGGCTGTTCTATCTGCTCGGATATGACGACACGACGCCGATGTGGCTCAAAACGATTACCTACATTCTTTTCATTTTCCCGACTTACCAGAGTTTGTTACTGTTGTACGGTTTTCTACTGGGTCAGTTTTCGTTTTTCTGGGAAAAGGAAAAGAAAATGTTCCGCTGGATCGCTGCGAAGTTCAGGAAATAGAAATAAGCGAAATTCAAAGTATACACCAAAGGGTGAGCAGATGGCAACGGGCCGTCGCTCACCCTTTTTCATGATACTCCTACTTTTAATCGAACAAATTCTACTCAAAGATTTTACCAAACCCATTGCTAATGTCTGCGGAATGAGTGACTTTGCAACTGAATGCACATTGCAGTTACAATCTTCACACAATTCACATATTATCAACAAAATCTCTACGGTATGAATTTTGACATTATCAAAGCGCAGATCTGGACGCTGGCAACACTCTATGGCGGCAAGATTTTGCTCGCTGTGCTGGCATTTATTATCGGCCGTTTCATTGTGGGCAAAATCAGCACGATGCTTAGCAATGTGATGGAAAAACGCAAGGTCGACCGTGACGTGCAGCCATTCCTGAGCTCGCTGATCGTTGTTTTGCTCAATGTAATGCTGCTGCTGAGTATCGCGGGCATTGTCGGCATCGAAACTTCCTCGTTCGTTGCTGTACTCGGTGCGGCTGGTCTGGCAGTAGGTTTGGCATTGCAAGGCAGTCTGGCGAATTTCGCAGGCGGGGTGCTGATCCTCATCTTCAAGCCTTACCGCGTAGGGGATCTTATTAATGCCCAGGGATTCACCGGAACGGTAGAAGGTGTGCAGATTTTTAACACTATCCTCGTAACGCCTGACAACAAGACCATTATCCTGCCGAACGGAGCGCTTTCGACATCGCCGATCACGAACATTTCTGGAAAGGGTAAAATCCGCGTTGATATGGTATTCGCTGCGGGAAGCCAGAATGGAGTGGATAAAATCAGAGCCTCGGTACAAAAGGTAGTCGACGCCTGCCCTACTGCATTGAAAGACGTTTCGCACGACATCCTCGTGACCAAACTCACCGAAAACGCTATTTTCTTCGACGTGCGCGTGTGGACGCCCAGCGAAACCTATTGGGAAACCTATTACAATGTACACGAAGGTATCAGTCGCCAGTTTGCTATCGATGGCATTGGCGCACCGCAACCTGCCCAGCTGAGTGTTGCATTGAAGCAATAATTCGTCCGAAGGATACGCTTAACAATAGTCCGAAGCACAGCTTCGAACTATCAATATTGAGGAGTACGGGAGGTAACCTTCCTGTACTCCTCATTTTATTTATACCTTTGTGTTTTATTTCAAATTCAGGTTCAGATTCATAGATATTATTCCATGTTTGAAAACTTACAGGACAAGCTTAATAACGCCTTTCGCACACTAAAAGGAAAGGACCGCATATCAGATATAAATGTTGCCGCTACTACCAAGGAAGTCCGCAAAGCATTGGTCGACGCCGATGTTAACTTTAAAGTAGCCAAAGAAATTACCGACCGCATCCGTGAAAAGGCTATCGACCGGAAAATCCTGATTTCTGTTGAGCCAGGGCAGATGTTCGTCAAAATCGTGCAGGAAGAGCTCACCGAGCTCATGGGCGGCAATGCCGAAGGGATCAATATCAAAGGCGACCCGGCGGTAATCCTCATCGCAGGTTTGCAAGGTTCGGGTAAAACGACTTTCTCCGGAAAACTCGCTTCATTGCTTAAAAAACAAGGCCGCCAGGTGCTCCTTACTGCCTGCGACGTGTACCGCCCGGCGGCGATCGACCAGCTGAAAGTGCTCGGCGAGCAGATCGGCGTGGAAGTGTATTCGGAGCCTGAGAACAAAAATGCCGTAAGCATTGCGCAGAATGCGGTGGCGCATGCTAAAAAGTCGGGCAAGAAGATCGTGATCGTCGATACGGCGGGCCGTTTGGCGGTGGACGAAGTGATGATGAAAGAGGTGGAAGACATTAAAACTTCCGTAAAACCTTCCGAAATCCTCTTCGTGGTCGATTCGATGACCGGTCAGGATGCGGTGAATACGGCCAAGACCTTTAATGAAAGACTCGATTTCGACGGTGTCGTTCTGACCAAACTCGATGGTGATGCCCGCGGTGGTGCGGCGCTTTCGATCCGTCAGGTGGTGGAGAAACCGATCAAATACATCAGTACCGGGGAGAAAATGGAGGCGCTCGACTCCTTCTACCCCGATCGTATGGCGAGCCGGATTCTCGGCATGGGTGACGTGATCTCCCTCGTTGAACGCGCCCAACAGGCGTTCGATGAAGACGAGGCGAAACGCATTAACGCCAAAATGCGTCAGAACAAATTCGATTTTGACGACTTCCTCGGCCAATTGCAGCAAATCAAGAAGATGGGTAACGTAAAAGACCTGATCGGAATGATTCCCGGAATGGGCTCGGCCATTAAAAATCTCGATATCGACAACGAATCATTCAAGCCTATCGAGGCGATTATCCAGTCGATGACCAAAAAAGAGCGTGAAAACCCGGATATTATCGACGGAAGCCGCAAAAAACGCATTGCCAATGGTAGCGGCACCACCATTCTGCAAGTCAACAACCTGATCAAACAGTTTGATGAAATGCGGAAAATGATGAAGAAAATGAATACCATGCAGGCGGCAGGCAAGCTGGGGAAAGCCATGCGCCGCTAATAAACTCTCCTCGATGAAACGAGTTCTTTTTGTACTGACGTTGATGCTGCTGGCAAGTTTCGGAAAACTGCGGGCGCAGGCAACAGTGGGTTACTACCCGTGGAGCAGCCTGCTGACCGTCAGCACGAATGCAAAAAAGGCGATCTGGCTGGACACGCGGCTGCAAACCAACTCGCTGTTCAGTAGCCTGAGCATCGATTTGCTTCCGATGATTAACCTGAAAAGAGGCGAGGTGGCACAGTGGTACATCGGCGGTGGCCTCAGGCTGAATCCGTTGTATCGAATTGCCGATGCCGACGCAGATCTGATCACCATCGACGGCTATTCGGTCAATGTGGGCGTACGCATTGCGCCGCTTCCGATGAATCGTCGCATTATGCTCGCATTGGAATTGAATCCGTATGTGAAAGACAAATTTGACAGTGGTGTGCTCAAAAGCCATTTCGGGATCGTGTATGCATTTGGCAAGAAGAAGAAAACCGACGCAGCGCCGGAGCAGCCTGTGAGTCCATAAAAACGACTGAGAAATTTTGGAATAATAATAATTTCTTAGTCTGAAAATCCCTCAAATTCGGCGAATTAGCCGTTAATTTGAGGGATTTTTTTTATTAAACAGTCATTCAATTTATGAAAACCCGT
>DATMSL010000810.1:0-2519 GCA_035565435.1 Dyadobacter sp.
CCTGAATACCACCGCCGTCGATCTGCTGCACGGCATAACCGACATTCCGCGTGCTGCGCTGGACCCCGAGTGCGGTTACCACCACTTCCCCGAGGCTTTTTACATCCGCTTTCAGTTTGACGGTCAGCTCGGTCATTCCCGCGGGTACGTTAACGTCCTGGGTCACGTGTCCGATCGACGACACGGTCAACACATGACTGCCGGCAGACAACGCAATAGTGAAATTCCCGTCCGCATCGGTATTGGTACCGTTGTTGGTACCTTTCACGAGCACGCTCACGCCCGGTATGCCCGCATTGGATTCATCTGTAACCTTTCCTTTCACACGCCTGTCCTGTCCGGCTGCTTCGTATGCACAAAACAGCACGGCCAGTAAGACCGATAAACAACTCCGTATCGATTGCGTCATATTTGTAAAATTTAAAGATTAAATATTCTTTAAAGACGAAATCAGAATACGTATACTGATAGGTACTTGGAGAAGATGGTGGAAATCGACGACTGAGGTCAAACTGTCGACGAATCGGCAAAACAAGACTGGTTTTCAGGTATCAGGATATGGAAAGTGGCCCCGTGGCCCTCCGTGGAAGTGGCGTGAATATGTCCGTGGTGATTTTGAAGGATCTTTTTGCACATCGCCAGCCCGATACCCGTCCCTTCAAAATCCTTCTTACCATGCAGACGCTGGAAAATTTCAAAAATCTGTTCGGCATAAACCTGCTCAAAGCCAATGCCATTGTCGCTGACCTGCAAATGGTGATAGGCACATCGCGGGTCGAGCATCGGGTATGCTTTCAACGCAACTTTATCCAACATTTCTGCGGAAACGGAAATGACGGGTTCAAGGCCGCTCTTTGTGAATTTCAACGCGTTGGAAATGAGGTTTCCGAAAAGCTGCGCCATTTGCAGAGGAACGGCCTCCACCACCGGAAGCGCGTCATAGGTAATCAACGCGTGTTTCTGATTGATTACCAGTTCGAGATCGTCCACAATATTATCAAGCACTACGCCAAGGTCAGTTTCTGTAACCAGGTCTGAGTCTCTTGACAACTGCGAGAAAGTAAGCACGTCACGGATTAAGAGCAGCATTCGCGACGACGCGTTTTTGATCTTATCCAGATAATTGCGCTGGCGATCGGTGGTACCGCTAAGTTCGGCTTCCAGCATTTGTGTGAATGTAGCTACTTTCCGTACCGGCTCCTGCAAGTCGTGCGAGGCGATGTAGGCAAATTGCGCCAGCTCAGCATTGGAACGCTGCAAATGCTGGTTCGCGGTTGCGAGCTCTCGTGTGCGCTCGGCTACGATATCCTCCATTTTCAATTTCGCAACCACCTGCGCCGTTACATCCTGGCAAAGAATCATTACCCCCTGTACTTTGCCGTCGTCGCCCCGATAGGGCTGATATACCAGGTTTAGAAACCCTTCCTTTCTTTCGTCGTTCACCAGCACGAAATAGGGATGTTCATTGAGAAAGGTCGGCTCACCGGTCGTTCTAACCCCTTCCAGGGCATCCCTGAAATGCGGTTCCGTTTCCGGGATCACGGAAAAAAGCGGCTTACCAAGCAACTCTTCGCGCGAGCGGCCAATGAGCTGCCCGTAGGCATCGTTGACAATCTCCACGACCATATCCTTCCCGATGAGTACGATTATCCCCACCGTAGCCTCCGTCACCAGGTTCTGAAAGCGCCGCTCGGAATCGTGCAGCCGGTTGAATATCATTACCTTCTGGGTAGTCTCGGTACAGGTCACAAATACCCCATTGACCTGACCGCTGTCGTCATAAACAGGACTATAACTGAATGTCCAGTAAATATCCTCGATGCGGCCGTTCCTGAAAAACGGCACGAGCTGGTCCTCAAACCACACCGGCTCCCCGCTGGTCATCACTTTGTTGAGCAACGGGCCGATAAAGTCCCAGATTTCCGGCCATACTTCCTCGCCCTTCTTCCCCAGCGCCGGATGTTTGCCTTCGGCACCCAGGCTCGGGCGGAATGCATCATTATAAAAGCAGATCAGGTCCTTGCCCCAGAAAAGGAACATCGGAAATGCCGAATGCAGCACGATACCCAGGGTTGTCCGCAAGCTTTGCTGCCATTGTTCCGGCGGACCGATCGGCGTCTGAGACCAGTCGAACGAGCGCGTCAGAGCACCCATTTCGCCGCCTCCCTGAATAAAATGAAAAAACTGGTCGTCTGTGGGCCTACGTAAATCCATATCGATGAATGAATACGTAAATGCCCTTACTATAATCGCGCCAGAACAGGCAACTTATACCAGTACTTCATCGAGAATCGCCACCAGATCTTCGAAACGATCCGGTTTTGTAAAGAAATGGTACGCCCCCAACTTTTTTACCTGTATGGCCGTGGCGGCATTAGAGGAGGTAGACAGGATCACTATCGGAATTTCGCGGAGCTTTTCATCCCTTTTAATTTCCGTTAAAAACTGCTGCCCATTCATAAGGGGCATATTGAGATCCAGAAAAATAAGGTCGGCTTCGAGTTCACCACGGTGAATCT
>DATMSL010000811.1:0-1556 GCA_035565435.1 Dyadobacter sp.
GGCGTAACTCTTCGTATTCTTACATGAACAATTACCGCGATAGGATGGATATGGAACGGAGCAGGTCGTTCTACGCCAACCCGGGCGCGTGGGCAAGCTCCCGCAGCGCGACACTGGGTGTGGAAAGTTCCCGCTCGGTACGGACAGTGACAACAAGGCCCTCAGGAGGCCGAAAGGGTTTCTTTGGAAGGTCGCCGGGAAGAAGTGGCGGCTAAAAGAGTTCAGGGTTTATGAGTTTAAAGTTCATGAGATTGAATTCAAGAGCTTACATATGCTACTCATAAACTAATGAACTTCTAACTTTAAACTTAAAATATGGTAAAGTTGAAATCATTACCCAATCCGCCGCAAGCTGCATTGCAGAAAGCCGGCTGGGATTGGGCGCTTGGCACGGATACGGCTCCGTACGTAGTGAACGACATGGTGGTCGTAACCGAGCAACGGGCGGAAAGCTACTACGAAGCTGCGGGTACCTTATACGATATGCTGATCGAAGCGGGGCAATACGCCATCGATCACAACCTTTTCCGGGAAATGGGCATTCCCGAAAATCTGGTTGAACTGATCAAATTCTCATGGAGCGACGACCGGCAGATTCACCTGTATGGTCGTTTTGACCTCGCTGGTGGGTTTGATGACGAGCCGGTTAAACTGATCGAATTCAATGCGGATACGGCTACCTGCATTCCCGAAACGGCCGTCGTGCAATGGGCGCATTTGCGGATGAACGGAATGGATGAATCCAAGCAATTTAACACGCTGTTTGAAACTCTGGTGGGGCAGTTTGTTTATTTAAAAGAAGAAAACAGTGATCTGACGCCTTCTATACTGTTTTCGGCAATGCGCGGCTATCCCGAGGACGATACCAATGTGGCCGTGTTGATGGAAGCGGCGAAAGAGGCCGGTTTCGACGTAGGATTCGCCTATATCGACGACGTGGAATTTTCAAATGGTGAGGGGATATTCTACCAGGAGCCGGAACACGGGCATTTCGTGCGGTTTGATTTCTGGTTCAAACTGGTGCCTTGGGAGCATATCGGTTCAGGAGAGCCGGAATTGGCTGCAATGCTGACAGAGATCGTCAAAAACAGGAAGGCCGTAGTGCTGAACCCTGCCTATACATTGTTGTTTCAATCCAAATATATTCTGAAAACCTTGTGGGACCTTTACCCATACCATCCATTGCTGCTACAAACGGAACGTGACGTGCTGCTACATAAAAAATCGGTGAGCAAGGTATTGCTGGGCCGGGAGGGTGCGAATGTGGTCATCCATGATGAAAACGGCGGTGTGCTGGAAACCGCTGCGGGCGATTACGACGATCAGTCACGCATTTACCAGGAATACATCGGCCTTCCGACCGACACAGCCGGTTACACCTATCAGGCTGGTGTGTTCTACGCCGGGGAGGCATGCGCGCTCGGGTTCAGGCGGGGCGGGAAGATTCTCGACAATACGGCGCAGTTCGTAGGGCATATTGTGGATTAGTAAAGTGCGTAATTTTACTTGCCTCTTAATCAAGTTGTTGCCGGAGGATCATTGAGTCGACCGTTTAC
>DATMSL010000812.1:0-3634 GCA_035565435.1 Dyadobacter sp.
TTTTGTTCTCCCCCAAGCGCATTCGCCCTTTCAGACGAATTTATAACCCTGGTTATTAAGCTGATAGAAAATCAGCCACACTAATTCATGAATTTCCGGAAAAGCCAGATCAGCAGGTTCAGCAAACTGCTGAGGAGTAACATGGTGGTAATCGGAAAATAGAACCGGAAATTTTCCTTTTCGACACGAATATCTCCGGGCAACCGGCCCAGCCAATGCAGTTTGTCGCTGAGAAAATACACGGCAATACCGACCAGCACCACCAGCAGCCCAATGATAATGAGATATTTACCCGTTACCTGAGACATTTTATTCGATATTACCCAATGCCAGATCGATATGCGCGAGGTGATGTTTCACATGCCATACCGACATCGCCAGCGCTTGCCGCTGGTCGAGCCAGAACCCGCGGATCGGATGCAAGTAACGACGTGCGAATTGTTCGTCATTTAACGTCCCCGCGAGGTAGGCATAACGGGCATGTGTTCCTTCCAAAATGGCCAGTGAGGCCTCGATGGACACATTCAGGGAATCGGGTGTAAAGGCCCAGGCGTTCATATCAATGAGTGTCACCTCATGATAATCCGGCTCGGTGATGGCCTTTTTCATCCGTAGGTAATGCACAAACTGCAAGTCGGCCACGTGGTGAACGAGCTGCCGGATATTCCAACTTCCTTCCCGATATGTTTTCAATAAATCTGCATCCGAAAGGTTCCCTACCCGCTTCCGGTATTCGGCCGGAATTTCGGCGATGACGCGTATGAATTCACGGATTTCGTCGTCGGAATAAGTCTCTTTCAACGCAACAGGCCCAATAGGATAGCGGCGATCGGTCATGCGCTCTTCGTTCTTTTCGATTCAACAAAGAGGGCGCCGGCGATCAGGCCAATGAGCAGTAGCGAGCTGACAAGGTCGATTTTACTACCCGCAGCCACCGAAACGGGCTCAAAACGGAATTTGATCGTATGCTTGCCCGCGGGTACACGCAGCGCACGCAACACGTAATTGGCGCGCAGCATATCCGCAGGCTTGTCGTCGATCGTCACCTGCCACTCGTTGCGGACGTTGTAATAGATCTCCGAAAATACTGCCAACCCTTCCGCATTGGCGTTGCTTTCATACACCAGTTCATTGGGTTTATAGGAAATCAGGCTGATTTTGGCTGTCGAGTCAGCACCTGCTTTAAGACCTTCCAGTTTGGACGCAAACCGCTGATCAACCACGGCTTCCGTACGCAGGTCCACCGTGCGCAACGCGGCCATTTCGGCATCCGCATTCGGCACAACTTTAAAAGATTTCACAAACCACGCGTGGCCGTAAGCCTGCGGGTTGGGCTGTGCAACTTTGTTGCCTTGCTGGTCCGGCGTGATGAAATACTTGGCATTCAACATATTCAGCACTTCCATATTGGGCTTTTCGGTAAAAAACTGGTTTTCGAAAAGCTCCTGGTAGCGGCGCATTTTGGCGGCGTGATAGCCCCCCAACGATTTATGAAAATAGGATGCCTGTGCGCTGTTGAACGGCCCTCCCTGAGAAGCTACGTCATAGACCCGGTAATCCGGATCGGTATCCCGAAGGATCTGCTCATCGGCCGGCGACGGGGTAGTAACACCCTGCGCCACGTAAGCGCTTACAAAGTCATCGTTGTTGAGGTATCTCTTATCCACCCCGAACAAATCAAAAATAACCAGCACAAGCAGCACGCTGTAAAATACCGTCGATTTCAGTTTATCCTGGGCATAGAACCACACCAGCCCAGCGGCCAATGCAATGAATATCAATCCACGGATTGCATCGCTCTTCATGAGGCCTTCGCGATCCTGGATGACTGAATTTAAAATCGACTGCCCAAATTCAGGGCTTTGCAATTGCTGTCCATACTGCTGCGCAAGCGCCGCCATAGGGTCGTTCGCACCCTTGAAACTGAAAAACAAGCCCGGCAACAATGCCATGATAAGCATGAGTCCGCCGGTAATGGCTACCGATATCAAAAAAGGTTTCTGTAATTCTTTCATGGTGATCTTCCTCTGGGCAATCACCGACAACCCGAGAACCCCGACAAGCACCATCAGCAGGTGTGCCAGCGAGATCACCATCGTCATCGCGCGGAACTTGTTGAACATCGGGAAATAATCGAAAAACAGGTAATTGATACCTGCCAAACTCTTTCCAAGCGCCCATATGACATAAAGCACAATCACACCCGCGGCCCAGTATTTCAATGGGTTTTTAACGATAAACAACCCAAGCACAAACAG
Organism: Dyadobacter sp.; assembly: GCA_035565435.1. Taxonomy (GTDB): domain Bacteria; phylum Bacteroidota; class Bacteroidia; order Cytophagales; family Spirosomataceae; genus Dyadobacter. Next base: position 2,259 of record DATMSL010000812.1, read on the forward strand.
GAAGAATACAATGACGCCAACGTAGTTGGGGCCGCCCATAATCGGCTGATCGCCCCAGTAGAGCGGCAATTGCTGCACTATGTTCTGAGCAGTAGCAGCGTCGATACCGCGACCTGTGAGCGTTTTGAAAGTTTCAGATGTATTCGACAGTGGGCCGGACGAAGCTCCGCCATATGCATTCGGAATCACCAGCGTAAGCAACTCACCCAGGCCATAGCTGTACGTGAATGCATATTCCTTATCCAGCCCATTGCCTTTTTTTGCAGCAGCGTCTTTGCCCGTCGCGGTCAGCTCCGATTTCCCGCGGATCGTTTCCTTGGTATAGTCATAAGCGTTCCAGAGCCTTGTCGTGTGCGTACCAACCGCTACTACCGCCGCCAGGGCAAGTCCGCCAAGAATCATCACCAGGTCTTTTGCGAGGCCTTTCTTGATCAGGGCAATACTTTCCATAATCACCAGGATTACGACCCCGATCCCAAGGTAGTAGGTGATCTGCACGTGGTTGGCATACAATTCCAGCGAAAGGAAAAATGCGGTAAGCGCCGCTCCGGCCAGCCAATTACGGCGGAATGCCAGTATCACGCCGGCAAGCACGCCCGGCGCATACATGATCGCGATCACCTGCGAAATGTGCCCCGCTTCCAGGTTTATGACGTTGAAACAGGAGAATGAGAATGCCACCGCGCCTATTGCCGCGAGCCAGCCGCCCGCCCCGAGTACCAGGAACAGCACATAAGCGCTCACCATGCCGATCAGAAAATAGTTGGCCGGCGCCGGGAGCAGCTTGTTCACCCCCTGCCCGATTTTAGTTGGAATACTCGTAGGATAGTCGGCCGAGACAAGGTAGGCCGGCATTCCGGCGAACATGCCATTGGTCCACCACGACCGTTCACGGGTTTGCTTATAATAATCCATTACCTCCCGCGCACCGCCCAGCGCCTGGATCTCGTCGGTAGCGCTGAGTTTCTTGCCTTGCAGCACTGGTGAAACGTAAGCGACGGACAAGATCATAAAACCGATGACAGCTACCAGGTGAGGCCAGAGACGTTGCCAGGAGAACAGATTTTTCATTTTGGTAATATTAAGCTACGGGTTGATTTCGGATGAAAGCGGTACCGCACACGGCCCGCCTTAAATATGACTTTTCAAACAGTAATAGTAGCAACGAACGTCGGTTAAGGGATATTAAATTTCCATTAACCGGCGCAAATATAGGAGTATTGGTATATGTTTGAGATGCTAAAAACGAATCTTGTTCCGGCATTTTTTTAACATAATTAAGAATCAAGGCATATATTTTAAGAAAATACCGGATAAATTTGCGGAAATTGTGCCTTTAAGGTTCAATACGGAGCTGTACATAGAAAGATTAGAAG
>DATMSL010000813.1:0-9831 GCA_035565435.1 Dyadobacter sp.
GTATTCTAAACCATGTATTAATCGAAATTTATGGCCAAAACTCTTTACCTAAAAAGGCTATGCCCACCCGCGGGTGTGTGCCTGGCTATGATGGCTCTCGTCGTAAGCCAACCCTTGCCGCTTCTCGCATCCGGGCTGCCCGGTATGAAAACAACCCTTTTGCAGGCAGATGTTACTGTGAAGGGAAAAGTTACGGAGGAAAACGGAACCCCGCTGCCAGGTGTGAGTATCCTTGTAAAAGGGACAAACACAGGTACTACCACGGATGCTTCCGGAGACTATACGATCGCAGTTCCGAATGCAGAAGCTGTCCTCGTATATAGTTACGTGGGTTTCGTTAAGCAGGAAGTTGCCGTAGGCACACGAAATTCCATCAATGTGACACTGGTGGGTGATTCACAGGCCCTTAGTGAGGTGATTGTAGTGGGATACGGAGAGCAGAAGAAAGAGACATTAACCGGATCTGTAACCACAGTGAAAGGATCCGAGGTGGTAAAATCTCCGGCCGTCAACGTGAGTAACAGTCTTGCCGGACGTCTGCCAGGGGTAACGTTGGTGTCACGAAGCGGCGAACCGGGACAAGATGGATCTACCATCCGTATCCGTGGGATGAACACATTGGGTAACAACGACGCCCTTGTGGTGGTGGATGGTATTCCAGGTCGCTCATTGGATCGTATCGACCCGAACAGCATCGAAACGATTTCGGTTTTGAAAGATGCTTCTGCCGCGATTTATGGGGCTCAGGCTGCAAACGGGGTTATCCTGATCACCACCAAACGCGGTAAAACAGGAAAGCCTACCATTACCTTCAATGCCAACCAGGGTTTTAGCCAGCCTACCATCCTGCCCAAAATGACAAATGCATCGGAGTATGCACAAGCATTGAACGAGGTGGATCAATATAGAAATCGCCCGCCCCGGTATACTTCCGAGGACATCGCCAGGTTTGCCGACGGCTCGGATCCATGGAAATATCCGAATACAGACTGGTTCGACGAAATCTACAAAAATTGGTCGGGGCAGCACTTTTATAACGCTACCGTATCAGGCGGGGGCGAGGCTGTGCGCTATTTTGTCTCGCTGGGTACAAAAACTCAGGATGGATATTACAAGAACAGTGCGACCAAATACACGCAGCATGATTTCAGAACAAACCTCGATGCGACTATCACCAAGAATATCAGCCTGCGTTTCGACGTATCGGGTCGTATGGAAGATAAAAACTATCCTACGCGCACAGCGGGAGATATATTATGGATGGTGATGAGGGGCAAGCCGAATATGCCCGCTTACTGGCCAAATGGCGCGACCGGGCCGGATATCGAGTATGGAAATAACCCTGTTGTGGTGAGTACCAACCAAACCGGATACGACCGCGACAAGTGGTATGTTTTAAACAGTACACTGCAATTGAATGTCAAGATTCCATGGATAGAAGGACTTTCATTTACAGGTAATGCGGGGATTGACAAAGGTTTCAATTTCAGAAAGCGTTTTCAGACTCCATGGTATCTCAATTCCTGGGATGGGACCAGCCGTGATGCGAACGGGCAGCCCATCCTGGTGCGTGGAAAGAAAGGGGTAGGGGATCCTAACCTTAATGAGTATACGGAAGACAAGCAGGATATTTTGCTGAATGGTTATCTGAATTACGAAAAAGCCATAGGAGCCAATCATATGGTGAAGTTTCTGGTGGGTAGTGAAAGAAGAACCGGTAATGGTGACAAGTTCAATGCGTTCCGCCGTTATTTCGTGTCGACTTCCCTTGATCAGCTCAATGCAGGTGGGGATGCGGAGAAAGACAATGCCGGAACAGCCTACCAAAGTGCAAGGCTGAACTACTTCGGACGTGTCAATTACAGCTTCAAGGAGAAATACCTGATGGAGTTTGTGTGGCGGGTGGATGGGTCCTACATTTTCCCCAAAGCAAAACGTTTCGGGTTTTTCCCGGGGGTGTCTGCGGGATGGCGCGTTTCGGAAGAGGGTTTCTGGAAAGACAATATTAGCTTTATTAATCAGTTCAAACTTCGCGCCTCCTGGGGACAAACCGGTAATGACCGTATTGAAGAGTGGCAATATCTTGGGACCTATGGCTTCCAGAACCAAAACATGGTGTTCGGCACCAATATTGAAAATAAAACATTGGGAGAAACCCGTATCCCCAATCCGAACGTAACATGGGAAGTAGCCAGCCAGGGAGATATCGGTTTCGATGCAAGTTTATTGAATGATCGCATCAATATTACTTTCGACGTATTTGACTATCGTCGCTCGGGATTGCTCTGGAAAAGGAATGCGTCAGTTCCCACTTCAACGGGTTTAACCCTTCCAAGCGAAAATATCGGAAAGACGTCAAACAAAGGATTTGATTTCAATGTGTCGTATCGCGGCGATGTGAAGGACCTGAAATACACGGTCTTTGTGAATGGAGGGTATGCGATCAATAAGGTAAACTTTATTGATGAAACACCAGGGCGTCCCGACTATCAACAGGTTACCGGCCACCCGCTCCCCACCAAGCCCAGCGACCCCAACACGCCGTTCGATCCGGACCGTGACCTGTACTATCAGGCGATCGGCATTTTCAAAGACCAGGCTGCTGTGGATGCGTATCCGCATTGGGGAGGTGCTCGTCCGGGCGACGTAATTTTCCAGGATGTGAACAATGATGGCAAAATCGATGCGAGTGACCGTGTCCGCAACTACAAAACAGACGTGCCCCGCTTTCAGGGGGGTATTGGTGCTAATCTGAGCTACAAAGGCTTTGACCTTTCTATCCTGTTTCAGGCAGCTACCGGTGCGCTTCGTTATCTGTCTCTCGAAAGCGGCGATTTCGGAAACTACTGGAAAGAAGATTTTGATGATCGCTGGACTCCCGAAAACATCAACGGTTCCAAACCGCGTGCGAGTAACAGAAGTGATGAGTATTGGAGATCACAGCGAAATACGCACCTGCTTTTCAATACCAACTACGTTAGGCTGAAAAACCTGGAATTTGGTTACACCCTCCCAATGGGACTTTCCAACCGTCTTGGCTTACAGAACGTTCGTCTGTATGTGAATGGAAATAACCTGGCTACCTATTGCCCTGGTCTGAAAGGATTCGATCCTGAGGACAACAACACGGGTGGCATCAATTACCCGCTTTCCAGGGTCGTAAATGGTGGTTTATCGTTGACTTTTTAATTCATTATATATGAAAAAGATTGTAGCTTTTTTAACTGTAGCGCTCAGCATTGGCAATTTGACTTCCTGTAATCAGGATTTTCTCGACAAGCAGCCGCAGGACCAGTTTTCGGAAACCGCGGTATGGAGTGATCCGGCGCTGATCCAAACGTTTATCAACAATACCTACCGGGGACTGGGCCATGGCTTCAACAACGTGATGTTCTCCACTTACAGCGATGAGTCCATGGCCGTTTGGGGACCTGTTGTCAATGTGACCAAAGGCCTTATTAATGCCAGTGATATCAACGACTGGGCTTATGACCGGGCCGGATATTTTGTATGGGACAATGTTTACAAAAATATCCGGGCAACCAACCTGTTTTTCAGCAAAATTGAAAGCGCTACCATGCTGGATGCTGCTACCAAGAACATGTATATGGGGGAGGAGCATTTTGTACGGGCTTACCTGTATCATAATCTGGTATCGGTTTATGGTGGCGTGCCGCTGGTGACCCAGGCATACGGCCTCGGCGAAGAATATTCAATGCCCCGTAATACCTATGAAGAGTGTATCAAATTCATTGCGGATGAATGTGATAAGGCCGCTGCATTGCTTCCTGTAACACAGTCTGCTGCAAATGCGGGTCGTGCTACTAAGGGGGCTGCTCTGGCACTTAAAGCGCGTACGCTCTTGTATGCAGCCAGTGATTTGTATGCCAATCCGACGTGGGCGGCCGGATACGCCAATCCGGAGCTGATCGGTTACAAAGGCGGTGACCGGGCTGCAAGGTGGAGAGCGGCCAAAGCCGCTGCAAAGGCCGTTATGGATCTGAACATTTATAGCCTGAACGCGCCCAACCCGGCGACACTGGCTGAGGCCTCCAAAAACAGAGCGGATATGTTTGTTTCGAAACAATCACCGGAGGATATACATGTACGTTTCTTCCTGGCGAAACTGGATAACGACGGCGCATGGCCGGGGCGTTCTAATGGGCCCAATGGCTACCACAACTGGGGAGGAAATACGCCGCTTGGCCAGCTGGCGGATGATTACGAAATGAAGGACGGTACTAAGTTTTCGTGGTCGAACCCGGCGCATGCCGCAGATCCGTATGTCGGGCGCGATTCACGTTTCTATTCAGATATTTTATACGAAGGCGCGCCATGGAGACAACGGCCGGCCGATGTGATTGACAAAGATCCCAAAGGGATTATTCAGACAGGCTATTGGGAAAAATGGAACCCCACTACTTCAAAAGTGGAAGTGGTGGCCGGACTTGATACCCGGAAAGGGCCTATCGAAGACTGGAACGGCACTTATTCAGGGTATTATCTGAAAAAGTTTATGGATCCGGCAGTGGATGCCCAGTTTTTCAGGTCTGAGGTACCATGGAGATTTATCCGGTATACAGAGATTTTGCTGAACTATGCGGAAGCATGTATCAACCTGGGCGAAGAAGCCGAGGCTAAAAAGTACCTGAACATGATCCGCAAACGTGCCGCCATGCCCGAAATTACCGAAACCGGGGCGGCGCTGATGAAACGTTACCAGAATGAGCGCCGCATTGAAATGGCTTACGAAGAGCAGCGTTTTTTCGATGTTCGCCGCTGGATGATCGCTTCCCAGGTTTATTCCAACGCACGGGGTGTTGAACCGACCTACAAGTTGAATCCCGACAAAACTACTGCTGCAAAACCTACTTACAAAATCATTGAAGTCCAGGAACGTAAATGGGTGGACAGAAACTACTTCCTGCCTATTAAACTGGATGAAATGAATAAGAACAGCAAGCTGATTCAGAATCCAGGGTATTGACAAAGTGCCTGAAATGAACGCCGGACTCTCAGTTTGGCGTTCATTTTTTTTATCACAACAGGCCTGCTTCTGGTACAAATGTCAACCTTCAGGGTTCTACCAGTGCCTGTTCGCCGGAATTTAGTTTGACCGGCTCGTAAGCCTCTTTCAGATTGGACGGCACCATATCTTATTATTGAAAAGATCCCGTAAGGACGCTCGATGCAGCAATTATTGCGGACGGCTTCCGGCAGGTAGCCGCCCACCTTGCAGGTCAGGTCATCAGCCTCAGCGTGGGCAATCGTTTTGTATTTTATTGGTTGGCATTCTGGCCTTTTATCTCTTTCGGTTTTTTACCAAAAACTCTTGTGAATTCCTTACTGAAATACTTGACGTCTTCGAAGCCGATCAGTAAGGCCACTTCTCCCACCTGGTAAACACCTGATTCCAGCAACTTTTTCGCTTCGTGGAAACGGATGGTTTTTACAAATTCGTTGACAGTCATTCCCGTTAGCGCCCGCATTTTCCGGTACAATGCCGACGTACTCATGCCTATTTGCACGGCCAGCTCATTGACGCCGAAGTTGGGGTCGGAAATGTTCTCCATCAACAGCCCTCTCAGTTTTGAAATAAAGGCCTCATTGACGTCCCTGGCAATGCTATTACCGGTTTCGGACTCTGCTATAACCACGCGCAAGTAGCGCTCCTTCATATCGTCGCGCAGGCGGATCAGGTTGGTGACTTTCAGAGAAACGATGCGCGGATCGAAGGGCTTAATCAAATAATCGTCCGCGCCGGCCGCCAGTCCTTCAATAATTTGTGCATTCTGCGTCCTGGCTGTAAGCAAAACGATGGGAATGTGGGCGGTGCTGATATTGTTTTTCATGTTTCGACATACTTCCAGGCCGTTCATTTCCGGCATCATCACATCGCACAGGATGATGTCCGGAATGTATTCACGAGCCATTTCCAGACCGCGGCGGCCGTTTTCGGCCTCAATGGCGTTGAACTCACCCTCGAAAAGCTCCCGGATAAATGCGCGTAGTTCATCGTTGTCCTCGATAATCAGGATAGTATTGCGCAATTTATCCCCGGTATTAGGGAAGGTTGCCTGGTTGTCTACTCGTTCGAAGGATATACTCGTCATATAATCCACGCTTTTCGCAGCCATCTGGTCAGGCGTGAAATGCCGGTTTCCGCTTAGTAAACGAATAGTCAGCGTAGTGCCACCGGTCGCAGATCCGGTGCCTAGCCGGCTCTCGGCACTGAGGTGGCCGTGGTGCTGCTCCACAATGCTTTTGGATAGCGCCAGCCCGATGCCATAGCCTGGTTTTCCGGAGTCAGCCTGGTAGTAGTAGGTAAATAGTTTTTTGAGGTGCTCGGGAGAAATACCCTTTCCGGTATCCTCTACCGATATATGTACTTCATTAGGCAGTTCAATGATACGAACGGATATCTTTCCTCCTTCCGGTGTAAACTTATAGGCGTTGCTCAACAGATTATAAAACACCTTTTGCATCTGGGCAATATCAAACCATAAGAGCACGGGCGTATCAGGACAAATGAGCGAAGTTTCGATCTGCTTGTCGCGGCTGACGTGTTCAAACGCGGCGATGACGCTTTTGATAATCTTCACTACATTATGCTCCCCAATCAGGAGCCGCGTGCCTCCGCTCTGGATCTTACGGAAATCGAGCAATTCGTTCAAGAGCAGCATCAGCCGATCGGAGTTGCTCCTTGCGTAATCAAGACTATGCGCGGCATTTTCTCCACTCTGAAGCTGTGCGTGGGCCTTTTCCAACGGCCCGCTGATTAGCGAAAGGTGGGTCCGGATCTCGTGCGATACGTTGGTGAAAAAATCCAGCTTGATCTGATTCAGCGCATTTTCCCTTCGGAATGAGGTCCGCAGCCAGAAAAACCGGTTTACTGCATAAATGGCTCCCGCTATCAGCGACAGATAAAAGAGGTAGGCATACCAGGTTTTCCACCAGGGTGGGAGGATGGTGATCGTGAGTTCTAGCGGCTTTTTTATCCAGAAACCGTCGCCGTTGGCGGCTTTGACCTGAAATGTATAAGTTCCCGACGGCAGGTTTGTATAAGTAGCGGAGGGGATATCAACGTAGTTCCAGTCACGGTCTATGCCGTTGATTTTGTATGCGTATTTATTGTGTGAAGAGCGTATATAACCCAGCAATGCGAAATCTATCGTAAAAATGCTCTGGTCATGTCGGAATGTGATCGCTTTTGTTTTCCAGAGCGGTTCGGGCAGTAGTCTTGTACTATCGCGGGTGGTAACTTCCTTGTTGTACAATCTCAGAGAAGTGAGCACGATGGGGGGGACATCACCATTCACCGCAATAGCAGCCGGATCAAGCGAGAACATTTCTTGATTTGTCTCAAAATACAGATTCCCGTTGGCATCCGTCACGGCGGAGCCCTGAATCAGTTGGCTATTTTGCGGTAAACCATCGTCATAGCCGTAGGATTGAAGCGTTCGGTTTTTAGGATGGTATCTAAACAGTTTCTGCGCGGAATTGAGCCACAAATAGCCTTGATCGTCCGGCACAACATCTTTGATGTTGCCGCCCGGGACATCTGCATTTGGCTCAAACTTGTTTTTTTTCGCATTGTAATGAAAAAGTGAGGTTGTCCCCGCAGCCCAGATGTCGCCGGACGAATCTTCGGCTATTCGCCAGAAATAGTTGGTTATTTCGGGGCCAACGGAAATTTTTTCTAATGGTGGTGTCTGCAGGGCCCCGTCCTTAGCACTGATCCGATAAATTTCATTTGCACCACCTATCCATATATTTCGTCGGGAATCTTCGAAGATGCTTCGGACGCTGATGCTCGCAGGAGTTTGCTCTACGAATATGCCGCGTTTTTCATCGAACAACAGCAACCCGTAATAACCTCCGATCCAGAAGCGCCCATTGCTATCTTTAAACAGGGCAAAGGTTCTGGCATTAACCCGCGCAGATTGCCCCTGTATGATAAGCGGATAATGACGATAACTTCCGGTTCGCAGATTAAAACTGGTTAAAATGGCATTGCCGGCCGCCCATAGCACATCATTTTCGTCCAAATAGAAAGAATAGTAATCGGCCCCTTTCGAAAGGTTCAGATTAAATGTTGACGGATTTTTACCATGGGTATCAAAGACGAGAAGTTTGTCCTGATTAGCAGAAATGGCCCAGATTTGTGCTGCTTTACCCTTGCCTACCCATGCATTTGAGAACGATCTGGCCCGCAGATCATCGGGCGCAAATGGCCAGGGTTTAAATCGGGGAGAGTCAAAATGCAGATAGCTGACGCCAGCGTAAAACGAGCCGCACCAAAGGCCGCCTTGTCGGTCCATATACAAGGAGAAAACAGCGGTATTGCCCAGGCTGTTGGGATCACCCGGGCGATTTATGTACCAGTCTGCTTGCAGCGTATGCGGATCGAAGTGAGCAAGGCCGGAGGATGTTGCCAGCCAGTATCTTCCCTTGCCGTCGGGTAACATTTTGGAGGCTTTGGGAAGTTCACCATTGGGCGTTTTGAGTGTTTCAATTAATTTGAAATCTTCCGTAACAGGATTGAAATGATAAACGCCTCCGTTGGTCCCTATCCATATGGTATCGTCGTTGTCTGTATAGACAAAAATGAGCTCGTTGAGCTGGACCTGTGTTTTTTGGGATGGAATCCGGAACAATCTGGGGTTACTGCCATCACTTCTAATTTTGACCAGCCCATCGCCCGTTGCCATCCAGATGTTGCCGGCTTTATCTTCGGCAAGCGATCTTATGAGCATAGTCTGAAGGGGAAACTCAGTCTGTAAATGGCGTGTGATCCTGATTTTTCCGTGATGATTTACGATTCGGGATACTCCACGCTGGGTCCCCGCCCAAATTTGTTTTTTTCGATCTATGATAACGCAATTGACAGAATTGTCGGGAATTGAATTGGCGTTTGCCGGATCATGCTCAAAGTTGGTGAAAGTATCTGTGTCGGGCTGATAAAGATACAGTCCTGACGTCATCGAAGCGACCCAGATATTTCCCTGAGAATCTGTTAACAGGTCCCTGATGAATTTGGGATTGTTATGTTTATCGTTGCGGTATAGGTTGAATGTTTGACCGTTGTAGCGGTACAACCCGGCTTCGGCGCCAAACCACATGAAACCTTGATTGTCCTGGGTAATTCCTAATGTGGTAGATAAAGGAACCCCATTTACCTCTCTGACATTTTTAAAAGCCTGTCCGTACCCTTCAACAAACAATGCTAAAATGCAGACCGTCATGATCATTATACGCTGACAAACCGGCATGTGAGAAAGGCTTTGCAAGGGCGATCAAGTGATTACTTGCAATAAAAGTACCTTTTGCCTTTGTACACTGTCAATGGCTGTAATCGGGATTTTCAAATAAGATTAGATTGTCTACCATTTTGACGAAAAAACCTACCATCCTGCGGTAAGATTCTATACCGTGCTCGTGCAAAAGCCGCCCAGGTTATAAAATGTTTTATGTCAATTGATGTATCTGCCTGGCTGCGATCGCGAATTATCACCCGATAATCGAATGTGTAATAGCTGACTTCATTTCGATATGTCCCATCGGAGACTCAGGGTGTTTTTTTGCTTTACAAACAGTTCCTTTGGAGAAAAAGGAATACATATTCATTGCCGATCCGGTGAAAATTGGCCTTTATATCGATGAAGGTCAAAGGGTTCCGTTGAGCTACACCATGACAACGAAAAATGGTGGAGGATTTGACGTGTATTGTAAATAACACGGAATTCATAGCTGGAAATTTTTCATAATTTTCTATTTCGTGTATTCATGAATAAAAGTTATAGATGTTTCTTCCGGTATTTTTGGCACGAT
>DATMSL010000814.1:0-1879 GCA_035565435.1 Dyadobacter sp.
ATCCATGCTTTATTGTTCGTTTCAGGGGATCAAGTGAAAACGCATGTCGGGGCTCACAACAGATTTAGAGAGCGGTTTATTAAGTTGGGCTTAATGGACATGTCGCTTAGCATCCGACTCCAAAGGACTTTTGAGAAACGACAATTCAGTGATTACGACTATGATGAGATAACAAAAAGTGAAGCGTTCGAATCTGTTGAGGATGCGACATATTTTTTGGACTCTGCAATCCGATATTTAAAGGAAAACAACCATTTACAGTGAATTCAGTAAAAGCTTTTGCGCCGGCGACAGTCGCTAATGTGTCGTGTGGGTTTGATATTTTCGGGTTTGCCATTCAGGAGCCGGGGGATACCGTTGAGTTGTACAAGCGGGATGAGCCGGGCGTTGTCATTACGGAAATTACGGGCGATGAAGGTCGGTTGCCGCGCCAGGCTGAGAAGAATTCAGTGACGGTGGTGATGCTGGCTTTACTGAAACACCTGGGTATCACAGACCTGGGTTGCGAAGTGGTTTTGCGTAAAAATATGCCTCTTGGCAGCGGAATGGGGTCCAGCGCCGCAAGTGCGGTGGCTGGTGTGGTGGCGATGAACGAATTGCTGGGTAATCCATTGAGCCGTAAAGAATTGCTGCCGTTTGCGATGGAAGGCGAGCGTATCGCTTCGGGATCTGCGCATGCGGACAATGTGGGACCGTCGCTTTTGGGCGGTTTTGTGGTGATTCGCAGCTATAATCCGCTGGATATCTTCACGATCCCGGTGCCCGACGACCTTTATTGCACGCTTGTGCATCCGGATATCGAGATCAATACTAAAGATGCGCGCTTCATTTTGCGCAACGAGGTTTCCCTGAAAAATACAATTGCTCAAATGGGTAATGTGGCGGGCCTGGTAGCGGGCCTTATGAAAGCGGATTATGATTTGATCAGCCGTTCGATGGTAGATGTGATCATCGAACCTGTTCGCTCGATCCTGATACCTGAATTTAAAGATGTGAAGCAGGCGGCTATTTCCAATGGTGCGCTCGGATGCAGCATTTCAGGTGCCGGGCCGTCGATGTTTGCGCTTAGCAGAGGCATTGAGAATGCACAGAATGCCGGGAAAGCCATGCAGGAGCGGTTTGCGAGTGCGGGTATCGAATCGGCGGTGCACGTTTCGGGTATCAACCAGGGCGGGGCGGTGATATTACAATGAGTGAATGATTGAATGAGTGAATGAGCTGCCGTGGAACGGGGAATGCGTGGCTGGGGAAATGCCGTTAGGCATGAAATATTGGTAGCAAAATGTCGGCTTTGCAATTTCACGAAATGGCCTTGGGCATGTAACGGCAAGGCAGTGTCAGGCCTCTCGCGGTATCTGTTGTTGCATCCCTGACGGGATTTTGATAATGGGGTAAGACCTTCTGACTACCAATATTACATCGCTACGCGATTTTTCCTGAAAGCACTGCTTGTTGTGGACAATGATCGGGAATGAATTGCGATTTTGGCTGAAATGTGAACTTTCAGGTTCGGTAAAAACGTTATTTTGGGTAGAGAATAAAACATTAGAAAAATGGTTACGGTAAGCGATACAGCCAAAAACAAAATTGTAGAACTCCGCAAGGCTGACGGTTTTGACGACGATTATCAGATTCGTGTCGGCGTGTTAGGCGGTGGTTGTTCGGGTCTCACGTACAACCTCGAATTCAACTCCGAGTCGAAACCGAACGATATGGTTTTTGAGGATAAAGGAGTGAAGATTATCGTAGACAAAAAGAGCCTGCTGTACCTGGCTGGAACGACCCTCGATTTCAGCGACGGGTTGAACGGAAAAGGCTTCCAGTTCATCAATCCCAACGCCACCCGCACTTGCGGATGCGGCGAAAGCTTCGCGGTATA
>DATMSL010000815.1:0-7991 GCA_035565435.1 Dyadobacter sp.
GCTTGGCGGAAGCGATAAAAAATAAGATTAAAATAAAATTAAGATTCAGAGAACCGGTCGTGAAAAGCACGCCGGTTTTCTGCTTTTAAACGTAGTACATCTTTATCTTTGCCGAGTAATATTTACACGGAACCTCACGCTGTCAATAGCATCACAATGAAATTGATCCATCATCCGCTTCTCAGAGTTTTGTTCGCGGGACTCGTCATTATTCAACCTGTTTTGGCCCAAACCAAAAGTAAAGCGGGCGGGGCGGCTTCCACGGCTGCAACCAAGCTGGAAAGGCCTAAGCTGGTAGTCGGCATGGTCGTCGACCAGATGCGCTACGATTACCTGTACCGCTATTACGACAAATACAAAGAAGGCGGTTTGAAAAGACTCATTAATGAGGGTTTCAACTGCCGCAACAACCATTACCATTATGCGTTGACCGTAACAGCAGCGGGGCATTCCGCTGTGTATACAGGCTCGATGCCGGCTATGAATGGCATCGTGGGTAACGACTGGTACGACGTTGCGCAAGCTAAAAATGTGTATTGTACGGATGACAACACAGTGGCGACGGTAGGAAGCAGCAACGTGACGGTAGGCAAAATGTCGCCGCGGAACCTGCTCGTTACCACGGTTACCGACCAGCTTCGTATCGCTACCAACTTTCGTTCCAAAACCGTCGGTGTGGCGATCAAAGACCGTGCTTCCATTCTGCCGGCCGGCCACGCCGCATCGGGTGCCTACTGGTTTGATTCCAAAACCGGGAATTTCGTGACGAGTACTTATTACATGGACAAATTGCCGCAATGGGTTGCGGATTACAACAGCCTGAAAAAGCCTGCCGAGTACATGGGCAAAGGCTGGAATACATTGTTACCTATTGCAGAATATACCCAAAGCTCGCCGGACGATGTACCTTGGGAAGGGAAACTCTCGACCGCTACCAAGCCGGTATTCCCGCATGACCTGACAGGCAATGCAGGCGATGCATACGGCCCGATGACGACTTCGCCATGGGGCAACACGATTACCAAAGAAATGGCCATCGCTGCAATCAAGGGTGAAAACCTTGGCAAAGGTGCCGACACCGACTTTCTCGCCGTAAGCTTTTCTTCGCCCGACCGCATCGGCCATATGTTCGGACCGAATTCGGTGGAGCAGGAGGACGATTATCTGAAGCTGGATCGGGAGTTTGCCGATTTTTTCAACTTCCTCGATAGCTGGGCAGGTAAGGGCAATTATACCGTATTCCTCACCGCCGACCACGGCGCCATGGATGTACCCGCATTCTGGCAGGAGCATAAGCTGCCTGCGGGACTGCTGAATGCCACCACCCTGACCCGCACCATCGTGAAAACGCTGAACGATGCCTACGGCGAAGCGGAATATGTTTCCGCATTTGAAAACTACCAGCTTTACCTCAACAAGGCGATCCTGAAAGAGAAGAAGATCACCGTGGCCGATGTGTACCAGACATTGCGCGAAGCACTGCTGGCCGTGGATGGTGTAGCCGACGTGATTAACCTGCGCGACATGGGCAAAGCGCCGTTGAATACCTATCAATTGGAGTTGTTTAAGAATAATATCAATGCCAAACGCAGCGGAGATTTGCAAGTGTTACTGCAACCCGGCTGGTTTGCTTCGACCATGAGCACCGGCACCGACCATGGCACACCTTACAACTACGACACGCACGTGCCTTTCCTGCTGTATGGCTGGGGTATCAACAAAGGGGAAACGCTTCGCCGTACCTCTATTGCCGACATTGCACCCACCATTTCGGCATTGCTGCACATTCTGCCCCCGAGCGGCAATGTGGGTAACCCGGTGCAGGAAGCATTGAAAAAGTAACCTGAAAAAGAGTATTCGCTGCGGGCCATACCGGGTTCGGACGGTATCGGGCTACGCAGTTTTTTGTTTTATCTAAATCCCTTAACTGTGAAAAAATTAGCTTGCTGGGTATTGGCTGCAATGGCTACGACGGCCGTTTCTGCACAATCTCCCAAGAAGGCCGCAGCCACGCAGGCAGGCGGTGCAAAAAGTACCCCGACAAAAACCTCGACCATTGCCCGCCCTAAACTGGTAGTAGGTATTGTAGTAGATCAGATGCGTTACGATTACCTGTACCGCTATTACGACCAGTATAGCGAGGGCGGTTTCAAAAGAATGATGAATGAGGGCTTCAACTGCCGCAACAATCATTACAGCTACGCGCTCACGGTAACAGCCGCGGGCCACGCGTCGGCATACACGGGCTCGGTACCTGCGATCAACGGTATTGTTGGTAATGAGTGGTACGATCCCATTGCGAAACAGGATGTGTATTGCGTGGAAGACAGTACCGTAAAAACCGTAGGAAGCAATAATGTGGCAGTCGGAAAAATGTCCCCTAAAAACCTGCTAGTGAGCACGGTGACCGATCAGCTCCGTATTGCAACCAACTTCCGCTCGAAAACCATCGGCGTAGCCATTAAAGACCGCGGCTCGATCCTGCCCGCGGGCCATGCCGCGAACGCTGCCTATTGGTTTGACTCCAAAACCGGTAACTGGGTGAGCAGTACCTATTATATGGACGATCTGCCGCAATGGGCCAAAGATTACAATGCAAAGAAAATGCCAGCCGCTTATGCGCAAAAAGGCTGGGACCTCCTGCTGACAGCGGACGCGTACACGCAGAGCTCTCCCGACGATGTCCCTTGGGAAGGCAAGCTGCCCGGAGCGAAAAGACCGGTATTCCCTTATGAACTCGTGGGAATGTCGGGTGATGCATTCGGTATTGTGACCGACACGCCGTGGGGTAACACCATTACCAAGGAAATGGCTATCGAGGCGATCAAAGGCGAGCAGCTTGGAAAAGGAAAGGATACCGACTTCCTGGCGATCAGTTTCTCGTCGACCGATAAAATCGGCCACCGTGTGGGGCCGAATTCGATAGAGCAGCAGGATGATTTCCTGCGCCTGGACCGTGAGTTTGCCGATTTGTTCAACTTCCTCGATGGCTGGGTAGGAAAAGGCCAGTATACCGTGTTCCTGACCGCCGACCACGGAGTTGTGGATGTTCCCGGCTTCGCGAAAGAGCACAAACTGCCAGCAGGGTTGGTAGATCGTAAGCTACTGACCAATTCCGTTACCGATGCACTGAATGAGGCTTTTGGAAAAGATAAGTATGTGATTGCTACGGATAACAACCAGCTCTATTTGGACCATAGCCTTTTGAGGAAAAAGAACATCACCATAGCAGCCGTACACAGCGTGGTACGCGATGCAGCATTGGCTGTGCCGGGCATTGCCGACGTGATCGACCTGACCGACATGGGCAAGGCGCCGCTCAACACTTATCAGCTGGAATTGTATAAAAATAACGTGAATGCGAAGCGCAGCGGGGATTTGCAGGTAATATCGCAGCCAGGTTGGTTTTACGGAACTTCCACCGGAACCTCGCACGGAACACCTTACAACTACGACACCCAGGTGCCGTTCGTGATGTTTGGCTGGGGTATTAACAAAGGAGAAACTGTAAAAAGAACTTCCGTCTGCGACATCGCTCCGACAATCGCTTCTTTGCTGCACATTTTGCCAGCCAGCGGTAATATCGGACATCCGGTAGAGGAGGCGCTGAAAAAGTAATTTTAGTGGTAAAACAAAAAGCCGTGGGTTCGATTGATTCGGATCCACGGCTTTTTGTTTGAATTAATATTTCGAGATCAGGATTCTTCCACGATCAGGACGATGCCTTCTGTCTTTTTGATCACCACTTTGCTGCCGGCCGGGATATTCTGATGATTCTCTGAAATGGCTTTCCATTCGGCGCCGCGGTAGTAAATACGACCCTCGCCGTTACCGGGAATGTCGCGGATCACCATGGCGGTTTCGCCGGTAAATTCACTGTATTCCGCCGCGGAACGGCGTTCGAGCAGATTACGGGCATGTTTACGGAGTACAAGCAGCGAAACCAGTGAAATAGCCGAAAAGGCTAATATCTGGCTTTCAGTGCTCGGAAGCAGTCCGATAGACGTGAGAAGAGAAGTCAGCAATGCGCCGGCCGCAAAGAAAACAAACACGAGCAGGACGCTGACCAGTTCTGCGAGAAGCATTACCAGCCCTACGATGAGCCAAATCTGCGGTAAGGTCAAATCCATGATACTATTGCTTGTGTTCCGACGATTTGACTACGGTTAACGCCGTGGCGATGAGCGAGCCCATGTCGGCCAGGTTGGCCGGGAGGATGAGTGTATTGCCGGCTTTGGCTATTTTACCAAACTGCTCTACATAGTTTTCAGCCACTTTCAATTGCACTGCCTCGGCACCACCTTCCTCGCGGATGGCCTGAGCTACCAAGCGGATACTTTCGGCCGTAGCTTCTGCCACCGATTTTAAGGCCGAAGCCTCACCTTCGGCCTCGTTGATTTGCCGTAGACGGATACCTTCCGATTCCAGTACTACTTTTTGCTTTTGGCCCTCGGCTACGTTGATCGCAGCCTGCTTTTCGCCGTCCGATTGCAGGATCACCGCACGGCGTTCACGTTCAGCCTGCATTTGTTTCTCCATTGCGTTCAACACGCTTTGCGGCGGGGTAATGTTCTTGATTTCATAACGGAGCACTTTCACGCCCCAGCCCGTAGCCGCCTCGTCGATAGACTCTACCACGGCACGGTTGATCGTCATACGTTCCTCGAATGTCTTGTCAAGGTCCAGCTTCCCGATCTCGCTCCGCATGGTGGTTTGTGCTAATTGAATTACCGCGAAAGTATAGTCCGAAATACCGTAAGCGGCTTTTCTCGGATCTATTACTTGTATAAAAATGACCCCGTCCATGCGTACCTGCACATTGTCGCGGGTGATACAGATCTGCTCGGGAATGTCCACAGCGGCTTCTTTAAGCGTGTACTTGTACGCGATCCTGTCGAAAAAGGGAATGATAAAATTGACGCCCGGTTGCAGGACGGCATAGAACTTTCCCAGACGTTCCAGAATGTAAGCACTTTGCTGAGGGACAACCTTGACGGTCATCAGAATGGTGAGTACCACCAGAACGAGCAGAACAATGAAAGGGGTCATAACAAGTCGGTTTAAGGTCTATGGCGAAAATAACACGAAGCAGCGTTCAATCCTATCGCTCTCGGACTAATGTAAGGTAGCGGTGCCCGTCGGTCGATGTCCCGGATAAATGGTCGGTCGGCTACAAGATCAGCAGCTTCCGGCTGCCCAAATCTTCGCCGGCGCTCGTTCGCAGGTGCATGATGTATACGCCCGGGGGAAGGTGAGAAATGTTAAAAGTGAAGGTGCGGCCCTCTGTGACTTCCATAATTTTACAGCCCTGGCGATTGTAAAGTTCACCTTTGAAGTCGCCCGTTTGCACATCAGAGGTATTTGCAATATCGATCTTGTAAATAGGATGACAAATCGGAATCACCGCCCATTTTATCTGCTTGCAGGGCAATTTGACAAAGCGGATGGCCGAGCTATCAATAGAGCCATCGGTATCGGCGATTTGGAGACGGTAATAGTTAAAGGCTTCGGGAGCAACGTCTTCGAAATGATAATACAGTCTGGTACAGGAGGAGCCTGATGCCTTAATGCGGCCTATTTCGTTAAAGTTCCGGCCATTTGTGCTGTGCATAATGGAGAAGTGGGAAGCATTCACTTCCTCGGATGTGCTCCAATCGATCAGGACATTGCAACCCGCGTTTTTTACTACAAATTCTTCTAAACGAACAGGCAACGGATTAACGAGAATGCTACTGAAAAACGCAAACACCGCGGCAGTTACGCTGATTTCCTGCACGGTGAACTCCGACATCTCAACAGCCTGACGCGCGTCGGTATAGCGACGAAGCACCGGGTAAGGATCTTCTTTCTTGAAGCCGTAAGGGTACCGGTTCAATGAGTCCTGGATCACGAAACTCGACGGACGGTTCATCAGCAAAGAAGCGGTTGGCCCGAAAACCGGCACTCCAGGAACAGGTTGAGCATATTGGCCCGGTACAGTTGACCAATGTAATGGGTATTTCGGCGAATGTACGCCGGTCCCCGTGATAAAGCATTGTGACAGCGGATTGCTGCCCAACGGAATATCAATCTGAATCTTGGCGTAATCCAATAGTTCCTGCTTTTGAAGCAGGTGTGCAAACATGATGTAGTCAAAAGCATAGCTTTGGGCCATTCCGAAGGAGCCGTAACCTACATAACCTTTGAATTGATGGTAGGCGCCATGGTAGGCATGGATTTTTACGGTCCGGTTGTAGTAATTCACTAACACTTCGTTGGCTAGCTTGTCCCTGAATTCGTCTACAAATGCATTGTTTACATCGAAAGTTGTAGTTGCGTAAGCCCACGCGGCCTTGAAGGTATGTTGCTGCCAGCTCATAGTTGCGTGGAATTCGTGCGGTATTTGGCTATACCATTCATTGAAATTTGCATTGTATTGTGCTTCGCCGGTGGTTTTGTACAATTCTGCCGCTGCCCAGGCACGGTTGTCGGCGTCGATGGGGTCGGGATAAGGACCGGCGGAAATGCCTGGCACATTCACGGGTGGTGTTGGTGTCGTATGGCTTTTCAGGAATGTCCATGCATTTCGGGCTTTTTCGAGGCACAGTGCAGCATATGCAGCATCGAAGTTCTTAAAACTTCTCGCGGCCATGGCCAAGGCGGCAGCGAACAGGGCCGTGGATTGCGTCGTTTTCTCAGAAATGTAGAGGGTGTTTTGTTCCTCGCCCGGCAGGCCGGATGACCAGGTCGCCGGCGTTACACGAAAATACACACCGCCGTCGGGTGCCTGCATTTGCAAAAGCCAGTCGGTTTCGTTTCTGGTCTCATCAAGCCAGTCGGGAATGTTATTGCCGCTTTCGGGAATGTTGAGGTGATTGTCGGGGAATTTTTGAGGGTATAACTCAAATGCCGTGAACATGATGAACAGTGCGCTCGCCGCGGTGGGTACATAGCGGCCATAGTCGCCGGCATCGAGCCAACCACCCTCCATCGGTAGTTCTGTTCCCGGAGGAAAGTCGGAGGATGAGTAAAGTGTTGAGTTAAGATGCGAGGAGTGGATTTGCGCGGTTTGAGCAGGTAGGCCGTCACGAGCCCATGCGCCTCCGTAAGCGTCTTCAATTTCTCCCGACCGCTGGTAGTACAATACTCTGGCAGTGTTGAAATATAGTGTATTGTAGCAATCCGGGGCGATAGTAAATGTTTCAGAACAACCATAACCGGGTACATAGACATAGTATTTGCCTGGCGTCTCCAAGGATGAGAAATCCATTTCAAATACGCTTTCCCCACTGAATGCCGAATCGGATTTGAGATACTGACAAATTCCGTTGAACGCAACCTGTTGATTTTCGCCTATAACCTGGAATGCAGGTGGCGCTAGTGAATCGATCGGCATGAACCAGGCGTCGCCCAGGAACCGGCCCAATTTCCCGAGCTTGGGGCTTTCGGGCAGATAACCTACCTCGTTAAGTTTTACGTTTCCATGGATTTGGGCATCGCTGAAAATGAAAGTCGTGTCCAGGTTGACGGCGTTGCCGTCGATATCGCTGATGTTGTCAGCCTGTAAATGATAGGAGTTACTGTTTTTCATGGGCTTTTCAAAAATCAAATACAATTCGAAAACGATTGTGGGATCGTCCGAAGGAGTAAGCCCTTTTACGAAGCTATGCCGACCTATCCGGACGGGTTGTGTAACCGGTTGATAATCCGAATCCGTGGCCGATTGCACCGAATAGCGTTTCGGATCATGGCAGCCCGTGGTATCGAACCTTTCACTGATTGTGAGCAAAACGACCTGGTTTGAAATCAGCGAAGGCGTTATCGACGGATCGCCGGGCATGGAGCCGGCTGGCTGTGCATTGGTGTAGCCGACTACCATCAGTAGCAGCATTAGTACCGATCTTTCCATCACATTTCTTGTTTGATTTGGGATAGCAGGAAGCGATAGTTGTGCCGTTGGCAGGGCTGGACAAATGATAAATCCCAACCGGCAGTGCTTATTTATCAGCCGG
>DATMSL010000816.1:0-12777 GCA_035565435.1 Dyadobacter sp.
AACCTATCGGCCCATTACCGGCAGACCGCTTGGAACGCTTTCGGGAATGGATTTATCGAAGGAATCGTCGTTGAGCGTATTCAGAAACTCTACGATCCGCGAAATGTCTTTAAAATTGACGTCCATATGCGTAGCCAATGGGTCCACCTGCCCTTCCCTGACATTCGGGTTGAGCAGTTTGCCGCCGGCGATATCTTCGTAGAACATCAATACCTGGTCGAGCGTCGCGAACTTCCCGCTGTGCATATAGGGCCCGGTAAAGCGAAGGTTACGCAGCGTCGGAGTTCTGAACGCGTATTTTTTATCAGCGCCCGAATCACTCTCCTTCCGGTTTTCGGTATCGGGCACGCCGAGGGTATGTAATTTAAAATCGGAGAACATCGGGCCGGAATGGCATTTGGCACAACCTGTTACCAGGAATGCATTAAGCCCCTCCTTTTCACCGGTGGACAACGCATTGCTATCGCCACGCATGTACTGGTCAAAACGAGTGTTTGTAGCCACGAGCGTGCGCTCATAGGCGGCGATGGCACGGGCGAGGTTCAGCTGACTAACGGGCGACTGATCCTTTGGAAACGCCACTGAAAATAGCCGCCGGTATTCCGGAATGCCCGATAGCCTGGTTATTACTTCATCGAGAATCCCGTTTTCATGGAAGCCGTTCCCGCGCATTTCTTCCAATGTTTTGATGGGCTCCAATGCCTGCTGTTCCAACCCTTTGGCCCGCATATCCCAAAACATCGGCGCCGATGACGGGTCATATTCTTCGTTATTTTTAAGGCCGTTAAATGCCGTGTTCAGCACGCTCTGGGAGTTTCTTTTGACAAACGGAATGTCGTTCGGGTCCACGAACCGGCGGCTCTGTCCCCGACCGACGCCGTTGACGCCGATAGAAGTTTCGAGAAACTCCGCATAATTGAACTCAGGCTGATGGCAAGTGGCGCAAGCCACATCCTTATTCCCCGAAAGCACCGGGTCGAAGAAGAGCAATCGGCCTAGCGCAACCTTCTCGGGTGTCGAAGGATTATCGGCAGGGTCTGCGACCGTCAGCGGCAGCGCACCCAGGTCCGCGATCGTTTCCACACGTGCTGTTTGCTTTTCCGACACCGCATTCTGTTCTCCGCCGCAAGCCCAAAGCATAGTGGCGGCACCCGCAGTTAAAATACAATTCCTGAATACGTCAATCGATACTCCTGCCATTCCAAATCTAAATATCCGAACTCAAACTCACCCATATAAGGCAAGCGGGAACTGAAATTTACCATTCACCCGGCATGAATAACTATGATGTTGGTCATAACCTGTATTTTAATCCGCCCGCAAGTTCTTCACCGGGTTCAGCAGGGCAGTCTTGACAGCCTGGAAGCTGATTGTAACAACAGCCAGCAACAACGCCGCAAACGCTGCCATCGCCGGTACTTCCCAGCCGATGGAAATACGGTAGGCAAATGCACCCAGCCAGCGATCCATCGCCCACCATGCCAGCGGCAGCGATATCCCGATGGCTATGAGCACGAGCAGCAGGAAGTCGCGCGACAGCAGGAATGCCACGCTTCCGACCGACGCACCAAGCACTTTCCGAACACCTACCTCCTTCACCCGGAGTTTGGCGGAGTAGGCTGACAATCCGAAGAGACCGAGGCATGAAATGAAAATCGACAATGCGGCAAAACCCGTAAAGACCTGGCTCATGCGGTTCTCGGTGACATAAAGGTTGTCCAGGTTTTCGTCCAGGAAAGAGTAGGTAAATTTGCTGGAAGGCGCCAGTGCACGCACGCGGCCTTCGAGGAAAGCTATCGCGGTCGGTAACGAACCGCCTTTCACTTTCACCAGCACGTAATTCGTGCGGTAGGGATTATACTGGATCACCAGCGGCTCTACCCCCGCGTGCAGGGAGGCGAAATTGAAATCTTTGACGACGCCCACCACAGTACCGGTATCACCCTCCGCGATGAATGCCTGTCCGACCGGATCTTGCAGCCGGTAGGCTTTTACAGCGGCCTCATTCAGGATAAATTCATGATTTTTAATCTCTGGAAACTGGCTGCGGAACGCCCGTCCTTCTTTGAGTTGAATACCCAGTGTAGTGAGCAGCTTGTCGTCCGACCAAAGCATTCTCGAATTTTCAGGCAGCTGGTCGTGCTCGGTACGGTGCAGCGGGGACGCCGCGTAGTTTCCAAAACGTTCGCCCGGAAGCGTAGAGGTAATCGAAAAACTGGCAATGTTGCTGTTTTTCGACATTTCATCGGCGAGCGCGCCGTATTTTTCGCGCATCTGATCGTACATCGTCACGGCCACGACCTGGTCCTTATCAAACCCAAGATCCTGATGGTGGAACAACTGCATTTGCCGGTAGACGATCATCGTACCGAAAATCATAAACACCGACACGGTGAATTGGAAGACAATCAGCCCTTTCCGGACCACATTGACCGGCGACCCTGATAACCGCTTCCCTTTCAGCGACACCACCGGGTTGAAGCGTGCCACAAACCAGGCCGGATAGAGGCCGGCCAGCAACGCAATCCCGACCACAAGCAATGCGACGATGGCCAGATTAGGGATTGTCAGCATGCTATCGAACACAAAACCGCCGGCGGCTACATTGGTATAATATGGAATAATGAGCCTGAACAGCAGTACGGCCACCGCCGTCGACAGCAGGGTAACCATCAGCGATTCACCCAGGAACTGCCGCAGCAGCTGGCCCCGTGTACCGCCTACCACTTTCCTCAGGCCGATCTCTTTCATGCGGTTGAACGCAAGCGCGGTGGAAATGTTAATGAAGTTGACGGTCGCCACCAGCAGTATAAAAATCGCCGCCACGGCAAATATGTAAATATAGGTAATGTCACTGTTTGGGTACATTTCCTTTTCGAGCTTCGAATGCAGGTGAATGTCGCGGATGGGCTGTAAATGCAGGTGCTGCGTAGCGAGGATTTTCTCCTCGGAATCACCGGAAGGCGCGTAGAATTTAGCTGCAAATGCGGGCAATGCGGCTTCCACCTGCGCGGGCGTGGCGCCCTTGCGAAGCAATACATAATTGTAAAATCCCGCCCAACCGATGTTTTCCATAGATTGCTTGTCGATGTAGCGCTCGATGGTCTGCATGGAAACAAGGTAGTCGAACTGGAAATGGCTCGGGAAGCCGAACTCCTGCACGACGCCCGTGACCAGCAACGGAAGCCTCGCCCGGTCGTCGGTGATCGTCTTCCCTATCGGATCCGTATTTCCAAAGTATTTTCTGGCCATGGCCTCGCTCAGGACGATGGTATTCGCACTTTTCAATGCAGATGCCGGGTCGCCTGCAACAAATGGCAGCTCGAACATGCTGATTACTTCTTCGTTGGCAAAAAAGCCGCCCTTCTCTTCGAACCGCTTCACATCGCCCGCGGGACTTGTGTAGCTGAAAAGCTGATAAGGGAACAACCGGTGCAATCTGACACCCGCCTCGATCTGCGGTAATGCCTGCTGCAATGCCGGAACCAGCGGCGGCGGCGTGGCAGCCCAATGCCTACTGTCCTCCCCAGTAGTTTCATAAGTTACCCGGTAAATGCGGTCCGCATTTTCAAAACCTTCCTCATAGCTCAATTCATGGCGAATATGGAACGTAATCAGCAGCACGCCGGCAATACCGACGGCCAGCCCTGTAATGTTGACAATGGAAAAAGTCTTGCTTTTCCAGAGATTGCGCCAGGCGATTTTGATATAGTTTCTGAGCATGATTGGACGGACGTTTTACCGGAAATGATGAATGTACTGCAACCAGCCGTCAAAAAAGAAATGCCAAAATATTAAATATCTGATCTTTAACTAATTACAAAATCACAAACGAACTATCATGTCCATTATCGCACAAATGTGACCGCCAGCAATGCTGTTTTGTCGCTTCTCTCAACCATCGCCGAGCTGAAACATCCCGCACGATCATCATTGCTACAAACAGGGGACGGTCGGAGGCAACGCTTGCAATACTGTTCTGTCGTTCTTCTCAACCACCGCTGATTCATATCCGATCGTCGGCGGTCAGCAGTCACACCGGGAACTTAACCCCCACCCTTTGCATTTGATTTGTATAATATCAAAAAGTACTCATGCATACCGAAACGCTGCAACAGTTTTACGAACGCACGAAACAGCCCATGCCTGCTGAGTTGGCTTCTCAGGCGAATGTGAGCCATTTCAATGTAAAACAACGCACCTGCCTGAACAGGATGACACCCTACAACCGGCGCGACTACTATAAAATATGTATGATCATCGGGGACGGCATGCACCTCGCAGGCGACAAGGAAACACCGATTGAAGGCGCCGGCATTATTTTCTCCAACCCCGGCGTACCCTCGTCCTACCACGCGATTTCGGAATCGCAGACTGGATTTTACTGTCTTTTCAACGACACATTTCTGCTGAACAGCATCCGACAGGAGATTCGCTACCGAAGCGCATTGTTCAACCCTGCCATTCAGGCGGTGATCCCGCTGGATATTGCCAGCCAGGAGCGGTTCCACTCCCTTTTCAGCGAGATGGAGAGCTTATTATCAACCACATACACCTACCGGTTCGATATGATCAGGAGCCTGCTGCAAATGCTTATCCTGGAAGGCATCCGGTTGCAGGGCCCGGTTGTCAGCGAAACCCCCAACGAACGCCTGATCTCCCGCTTCTTCGGATTGCTCAACCAGCAATTTCCCGTCGATTCGCCCGAAAACCCGTTGAGAATGCTCACCCCAGCCGCCTATGCCGACCAGCTGAGTATTCATGTCAACTATTTGAATAACGTGCTCAAAAAATCGACCGGAAAAACTACGCGGGAGATCATTCACGAGCGCATTGTGGAAGAAGCTAAAACACTGCTGCTGAACACCGACTGGGATGCCGCCCAGATCGCCTACACCCTCGGGTTCGAGTACCCTTCCCATTTCAACAAGTATTTCAAACAAAACACCCGGACCACTCCCCTGCTCTTTCGCGAGCAGCTTCGTCAAAGCCACTGACATTTGATTTGTATAAGCATTGCTTTGATTCATATTACCTGCTGATTTGCTTGCAGCCCTACCTTTGGAGCATTAATAGCAAGCATATGAAAACACTTAAAGAATCCAATAAAGCAGTCAGCACCGTTCTGGCCCTCGCCCTGATCCCGATCACGGGTTTTGCGCTGGACGTGTTTATCCCCTCGCTCCCGGCGATGAGCGCCCGGCTGCACGCAACGCCTGAGGCCGTTCAGCTATGCATCTCTATTTTTCTCGCGACTTATGGCATCGGCCAGCTGCTGGTTGGCGGATTGCTGGACAGTTACGGTCGTTTCTGGCCTAACATTTTCGCGCTGGCCGGTTTCAGTGTAGCCAGTTTTATTATTGCAAATACCGAAAGTCTGCAAATGATTTATGCGATGCGGGCAGTTCAGGGCGTAATGTCGGCGGTGATCGTCGTCAGCAAGCGGTCCTTCTTTTTCGATCTTTTTGAAGGTGACAAACTGAAACATTATACCAGCCTTTTTTCGGTAATCTGGTCGGCGGCGCCGATCATCGCTCCATTCCTGGGCGGTTACCTGCAAACCCATTTCGGCTGGCAGTCCAACTTTTACTTTCTGGGCTTCTTCGGACTGGCATTCCTGGTACTGGAACTCGTGTTCAGCGGTGAAACCATCGCCTCCAAAGCGCCACTACGCCTGACAACCATTGGCACCGCCTACCGCTCCATGCTCGGAACGTGGGATTTTACGTCCGGCCTGCTCATTCTGGGGCTATCCTATGCGGTCCTGATGATCTACAATATGTCGAGCCCGTTCCTGATCGAGGAAGTAATGCATTACCCCGCGACGGTCACGGGCAACTGTTCGATGATTTCGGGGCTGGCCATGCTGGGCGGAAGTTTGCTCTCCAAAGCACTCATTGCCAAACCATTCTACAAAAGGCTATTCACAGCATCCGTCGTTCAACTGACGGTATCGGGCGTGCTCATTCTGCTCACTTTACAACTTCACAACTTATACACGCTGATGGTCTATGTAGTTTTGCTGCACTCGGCATCGGGTTTCATTTTCAACGGCATGCTCGCCTATTGTCTCACCCGCTTTTCACAGTTCGGCGGCATGGCTAGCGGCCTCACCGGCGGCGGCTACATTCTTTCGACTTCGGCGTTCAGCTACATCGTCGTTAAAACCATCCGGATCGACAGCCAGGTCTGGCTCGGCGCAGGTTATGCGATATTGATTTTAGCCGTACTAACCCTTATTATCCGCACAAAATGGATTGAACGCGGAGCTAAAAAAGAGGTTTTGGAGGACCGGGATGTTACATTGATTATGGAGTAAGTCAGGATAGGGAAATCTTATATGGACAGTCAGGAATGCTATCAGTCGTTTGTTTCCCTGTCCGCATTTTCATTAAAAAAGTCGATGGCAATCCGGCAAAGCATCTCACCTTTCGACTCCGGCATGCCGTGGCCCGCATTGGGGTAAACACACAACTGACCTTTTCTAAGCAATCGGTACATTTCAATGCTGTGTTCCAACCGGATCATATCCCGGTCGCCGCGGATCACGAGTACCGGAACAGCAATGCGGGAAAGTTTCTCGTCCGGCACTTTGATTTCCCTTGCCCACATTTTCTGGTTGTCCTCCCAAAATTTGACCCATTTATCGGGTTGAGGGTTCAACTTCTGGTAATTTGCCAGCCAGTCCTTATCCTCCTTTACCGCTTCGACCGTATATTCTTTTAATAAATCACGTCCTTCCTGCGTCAACCCGGTTGACTTCGAATTGGAGGCGCCGCTTATTACTTTTTTTACTTTGTCGGGCCTGTCCGCAGCAAGCAAAAGCGCTGTATTGCCGCCCATGCTCCAACCCATGACGTAAACGCTGTCCAGCTTGAGCTGGTCGATAAACGCGGAGCCATAATCGGCCAGCAATGCACCGCTTAGACTATCGGCTTGCTCCGAACGTCCGTGCCCGGGCGCGTCGTACGCTATAACCCGGAAATGCTTTGACAATGCCGGAATAATATCGCCCAGGCTTTCAATGGATCCCAAACCCTGGTGCAGCAACAGCAGCGGAACACCCTTTCCGTACTCCTCATAGTATATTTTTGTGCTTCTGATTGTCAGATACTTACCATTATCCGAACCGTACCTGACCGGCGTCTCCGGCTTTTCCGTCCGTTTGCCACACGAAAATGCCATGCAAATGATCAGCGGGTAAAGAAGTTGTTTCATAGCTACCAGATTTTAAGTAACCTGTACGCAAGCCGAGTCAAATCTGAGGCAGTCCTCCAAAAGGTAATTCCGATAGGTCCCAAAGGCGGTTGAAGAATATTAGCATGACAGCCCGCATCTCACGTACCGAGCGCAAAGGCAGCATGCACGGGAATACTTGTATGCACGAGGCGTCCTTTCAGGGCATTAGCTATTTTCGCCTGATCGCGGGCATCGCCAAATAGCCCAGGGCCAAGGGGCGTCCAGCGATCTTTCGGGCACCATCATTATTATACGATTTTTGCAAATTTTCTCATCACAAAACGGCTCCGTTCAAAGCCCTGAGAGCCGGATAATGCGGCAGCCTATCCATCCATTTAAGTGACGGCTATGCTTTCGGATACAGAGAAACACAAGGTCGAAATTAAGCAAACCCGGTTGGCGGAACAGACGTCACCGAGGGTACACTTCCCACGCGTGTACGAGTACAGAAATGACCCTCAAAGCTTCTCAATCACGAAATGAGGCTACCAAACCATCCTCTTTTCACCTCAGACACAAACCTCAAAACAGTACTACAATGCAAGCGTGTTGAGCGGGCGCATGTATCCGAAGTTTTCCTACGCGCGCCTTATCATCATCACCCGAAAAGATTAAAAATAAATTAGAAAAATGGCAAACCAGGTTGCTGTAATTCTTATATTTTTTTGATCTTTATGACGTCTCAATAAAAAGAGACAGCTCAATCCCTAACAAACGTAAAGCATGTCCCCTATCAACAATTTACTTCCTGGTCTGTTACCGCCATTCCGGCCCAAATACAGACATACGTATAGCAGTATAAGTAACTGGCGGTTTCCAAAATAATCCTCAAACTCCGGCCAGAGCTGCCTATTTCCCCTTTATTGGAACAGTGAATATTTTTTTAACCGAAAACAGCAAATCGGTTACAACCATGGATAATCCATGTGTGTCCCGTGTTTGCTGTACCCTGTCGGGAGGAAGAATATAGGCGGCAATCAGGCTGTGTATGCAATATCCGACACCAGGTGTATCAGGGAATAATAACTCAGATTATTGATGGATTCCGCTTCGGCAACATCGCTCATCATCGCTACTTATAACTGGGCGGAAGCGCTGCATTGCAGCCTTTTGAGTGTTATCAGACAAAAAACTTTACCGACGGAGGTGGTCATCGCCGACGACGGTTCCAACGACCGGACGAAAGAGGTGATCCGCAAGATGCAGGATATATTTCCTGTTCCAATCATCCACGTGTGGCATGAGGACCGTGGCTTCCGCAAAAGTCAGATCCTCAACAAGGCGGTCGGACAATGCTCGGGCTCGTACGTGATTCAGGTGGACGGCGACGTGCTGCTACATGCCTCATTCGTACAGGACCATTTGGCAGCAGCAGAGCAGGGAGCTTTCATACGGGGCACCCGCGCGCGCCTCACCCCCGCGAAGACCGACGAACTGCTCCGGAGGGCCGGCACGAACGTAGGTTTTTTTTCAAAAGGAGTTTACAACCGGCTTAATGCCTTGCGGTTACCTATACTGCAGTCACTCGGACAGCGACGGGAAATGAATTGCAGGAGTGTCCGCGGCAGCAACCTAGCCTACTGGAAAGACGATTTCCTTCGCGTGAACGGCTATAACAATGACCTCAGCGGATGGGGCCATGAAGACGAAGAACTGGCCGCACGCTTTATCAACAACAACATTATCAAGAAAATCGTGAAACTGGGCGCAGTACAATACCACCTGCACCATGACGAGTTACCCCGGTCGAACGAACTTTTTCATCGCCAGATCATCCAACATACCCTGCTTACAAAAGTCAAAAAATGCCTTAATGGATATGAAAACCTTCTCTAAAAGCTCGTTGATAATTTCCACCTACAATTGGCCGGAAGCACTGCGGCTTTGTTTGCTCAGTGTGCTGGAGCAGTCGGTATTGCCCGACGAGGTGATTATCGCCGACGATGGATCCACCAGACAAACCACGGACGTAATCGAAGCTATGAGGCCTCTGTTTCCTGTAAAACTGATCCACGTCTGGCAGGAAGACAACGGTTTCCAGCTGTCCAAGATCCGGAACAAGGCCATTGCCGCGAGCTCTTGCGATTATATTATCCAGATCGACGGCGATCTTATATTACACAGGCATTTTATTAAAGATCACCTCGCATTAAGCAAGCGCGGCACGTTTGTGACAGGCAGCAGGGTATTGATGACTAAAGAGCTATCCGAAAAAATGCTCGGCGAGCGGCAGGCACGGGTAACGCCGTTCCAATCGGGACTCGGCAATTTCACCAACCGGTTCAGTGTCGCCTGGCTGAGCAGGTATATGGCGGATCGCTATAAAACGCACGATATTTTCGCGCTGCGCGGATGCAATATGGCATTCTGGCGCGAAGACCTGCTCCGTGTGAACGGCTATAACGAAGTTTTTCGCGGCTGGGGACGCGAAGACAATGAAATTGCCGTCCGGCTGCTCAACTCGGGCGTCAAGAAACGCGCAGCCAAATTCGGCGGGGTTGTGTTCCATATTTACCACCCCGAAGTGGACCGTGCCCGCTGCCCTAAAAACGAAACTTACCTGACCGAAGCATTGCTGAACAAAACCGTGTACTGCTGCCAGGGGCTCCACCAATATCTTGACCATGTAGAATCGGTTGGGCTACCCGAAGGAGAATTTGCGCTTTAATGCATGAATAATACCCCATTGATATCCGTCATCCTGGTGACTTACAATGCACAAAAGTTTTTGCAGAGATGCCTCGACAGCATTTACGACCAGCATTATCCCCATATCGAGGTCATCGTCATGGACGGCGGCAGCACCGACGGCACGCCTGCTATACTCCAACGAAATGACGACAAACTTGCCTTCTGGAAAAGTGAAAAAGACGGCGGCATTTACGAAGCGATGAACAAAGCCCTTGACCACGCAAATGGACAGTGGATCTATTTCATCGGCGCCGACGACATACTAACCCCCGAATTCTCGCGGATGGCCGAAAAGTTGACCGATCCTCACGCGATCTACTACGGCAGTGTGCTCAAAGCGGGGCGAAAATACCTGGGTGAAATGGCGCCCTACAAGCAGGCGAAAACGGGCATCAACCATCAGGCGATCATTTACCCGGCGGGCGTATTTACCGCGCGCAGGTACGATACGCGTTACCGCATTTCAGCTGATCATGTGTTCAACATGCAATGCCATAGCGACAAGCGTTATCACTTCACTTTCAAGGATTTCAATATTGCCATTTTCAATGACAGCGGTATATCGTCGCTGCAAAAGGACACCGTTTTTGAGAACGAGAAAGCAGGACTGATCTTGAAGCATTTCGGTCTGGCTGTTTATGTGAGATTTTTATTCAAGAGGCTAAAAGAACAGCTTTTCAGCCATTAAAAACTCTCCTGCATGACCAGTCCCGTGTTCCGGTCAGCTACGATCCTGGGCGGCAAGCCTAGCAGCTTTGCTATCAAGCGGTTGCGCCACTTGCGTTTTGGAATAACTTTAATTATTGCAAGCATAAAACGACTTGGAGCCAGCTCCCACGCATTGCTTTTTTCCCTTGCCAGCAATTGCTTCATTTCTGCGAGATATTGCCCGCGCTGGTTGTAGCTTTTCTGGTTTTCGCTCCGGAAGCGGAAGCCGCCCAGCATGAACGACGTCGTGTACAAGCGCTCAAATCTGAAAAAACGGAGCCATAGTTCGAAATCTGCCGCTAATGCATGGTTTTGATCAATAAAACCGCCCGCCTGCTCCCACAAGCTACGCCGCCAGAAGACCGACTCCTGCTGAATAAACGCGCCGTCGGATAATTGCAACCGTAACCGCGACCAGCGCTGTCCGTACGGGAGGTCGTAGTAGAGAAAAGGGCGCCCTGCTTCGTCGAAAAACGTATTGGCGCCCATGATCCATTTCACGTCGATAAACCGGTTGAAAATGTCCGCAACCGTGAAAAGGGACTGGGAATGGTACATATCATCGGCATTGAGCCACGCCATGATGTCACCCGACGACCGCCCGAAACCCTTTTGGAGAGCGTCGTACAAACCCTTGTCGGGCTCGCTCACCCACCAGGCCAGCTGGCCTTCATACTTCCGGATGATATCCACCGAACCGTCGGTGCTGCCGCCGTCTACAATAATGTATTCCAAATTGGGATACCCCTGCCCCAGCACCGAAAGAATGGTACTTTCCAGGTATTTCACCTGGTTGAACGACGGAGTCACAACGGTAATTTTCGGCAGCATATTCAATGCAGTGAACGCGTTAGCAGCGCATTAGGTAAGCGAAAATTCATACTGCTGGGGCTCCTGCACGCATTCCTCTTGCTCGAACGGCTCGGAAGCGAGTACCATCAGAATGGATTCATCCGTGATTTCAAGCATCTCATGCCGGTCGTCGGGCGTCAGCAGCAGGCATTGGTCTGCCGTATTCAGGATAAAATGCTGCTCTTCGCTGCCGGTATGGTTGGAAATCAGACAACTTCCTTTCAGACAAATCACCGCCTGTTTCATATGCTGGCGCTTTCCGCCGGTTTTGAAATGATCAGGGCCATTCACGTAAAAAATACGTTTGATCTCGAACGGGATTACCCGCTCGATCACGGTCAGGCTCCCGCGGGTGTCCGTAAAGGTTTTCAGATTGATTAAATGAGCCAAGGGGTGTTTACGATTTAGGTTAGGTTAATGCATTCTTTCTTGTATAATTCTTATAGCGCCCCCGCAACCCGAACTGTATACGTCGCGACAAGCTGACTTTGATCCATTTCAACACCATTGGTTGCTCATGGACAACAGCCGCAGGGTCGATCTGCGAGATCTGGCTTTCCGCCGCAGAGAGCGCTTTAATATAAGTACTGTAAACCAGCCGGATCATACTTTCCGGGAGCCGGTATTGTTCGGCGGTGAGGCGGAAACTCTTGTCGATGCAGTACCGGAAATCGTGGAAATGGTAAAATACTAGCGGAACCTTTTCAGCATCTGCCTTTCTCACAAACAGCCGTCCATTCACGTTTTCACAAGCATAATCGACGGCATTCCAGGGTGCTACGCCCCCGCCCGGATGTTCGAGCACGTGTACGCCCGTGAAGCGTTCCGTCCAATCGTCGAGGTATTTCTGGTCCCCGAATTTGCCGTCTTCAAACCGCGCATAGCACCATTCCAGGCAGGCGTTCATCCACCATGCCAGCACTTTAAGCCCTTCCCCGGTATTCCTGAAAGTGACAAACTGCACACAGTAAATGCCGCTGTTTTCCGACTGATCATATTGCGCTGCATAGCGGTGCGCCGTGATCAGTACCGACTTTTCACCCATTTCGTCCGTCAGGACTTTCGGATTCGCGAAAAACAAGAGATCGGCATCGAGATAGGTGCAATGATCCAGCGAAAATGTATGAATGCAGTGCCAGATTGTGAAAGAAGTACAGGTCCAGCAATACTCGCCAGCCGTGCGGCCGCTTTTTACAGCGAGCAGTTCGGGCGTTTCAAAGTCTTGCAGGGGAATAATCGTCGCGTTCGCCAGATTGAGCCGGCGGAGCAAGGCGTCGCAGGCATCGT
>DATMSL010000817.1:0-21148 GCA_035565435.1 Dyadobacter sp.
GCTCCATTTCTCGCGAAAGAGTTTTGTAACCACCTGATTTACGGCAAAGAATTGAACCCGCTAGTGAATATAAAAAGGTATTTTTCGTTATATTTCCGTTGACGTCAGCCTAAGCAATATGAGCAGAAGATATATTTACACATTAACCTTTTCGATCGGTCTTTTCGCAGTTTTTGGATTATTCAATGACTCAATAGCACAGCGCTATCCTTCACAGGAGACTTTTGGAAAAAACCGGGTCCAGTATAAGAAATTCAACTGGAAGATCTTCCGGACCACTAATTTCGAAATCTATCACTACCAGGGCGGTACCAATCTCGCCAGGCTGACGGCGCAGTATGCGGAAAGCGAATTTGATAAAATCACCGACATTCTCGGCTGGACACCATATAATCGTGTAAAAATATTCTTGTATAACTCGCCGGCTGAGCTCGAACAAAGCAACATGGGCCTTTCGGTGCTGGATAACCTTTCGGACCAGAAACTCAATCTCTCGCAATCGCGCGTGGAGGTGGCCTATACAGGCGATCAGATCGGTTTCCGTAAAAAACTGGTGCGGGATATCAGCCTTCTTTTCGTATACGACATGCTGTATGGCGGGAATATGAAAGAGGCGCTGCAAAGCTCGTTGCTGCTTACATTGCCCGAATGGTTTATGTCGGGAACGGCGGCTTACATCGCAGAAGGCTGGTCGCCGGAGCTGAACGACTACATGCGTGATTTTTTCAAAAACCGCAACATCCGCAAGCCTACACTCATGACGGGTGACGACGCCACGCTGATCGGACATTCGATCTGGAACTACATCGCCGAGCGCTATGGAAAAGACAAAATCTCCGATATTCTCAACCTGACCCGCATTATCCGCACCGAGCAAACCAGTATCACCAGTACGCTTGGCGTGCAATCCTACAACCGCTTCCTGCGCGACTGGCGGGCCTATTACCTGAACCAGACCAAGAATGCCGAGCAGTTCTATGCGGATCCCAGTCCGACCTGGAAGTATAAGCTGAACGAATTCAATGTGACCGATGCCAGCGCGGTAATCAAGGTGTCGCCTGATAAGAAATTTACAGCGGTGAGCGAGATTAAAAACGGGCGTTACCGCGTGTATTTGTTTGATAGCGAGTCGGGTTCGAAGAAAGTGGTTCGCCAGGGTAAATTGGATATTATCGGAGGCAGAATGAAAACGCAGCCGCCGCTTTTGGGATGGTCGAGAAACAATGAGCTGACGATTCTGGCCAACGAAAACGACAAGAAGAACCTGTACCGATATGAAAATGTAGGTACTAAAAAGATCAAGATTAAAACAAAACGGAACATCCGCGGGCTCGATCAGATCGTGGATATGGACGTGTCGCACGATGGCTCGATGCTTGCCGTGAGTGCGGACAAGGCCGGCCAAAACGACATTTTCCTCATTAGCGTGGCGCGGGCTTCCGCACTGCCGCTCACCAGTGATCTTTACGACGACCTTTCACCCCGTTTTATCCAGGGGTCTTCGCGGCGGGTGGTTTTCTCTTCCAACAGACCCGTGGATTCGTTGGGCAGGGGAGACAAAGGGAATTTCAAATCCATTGCACCTTCCTATACACTTTTTGAGCACGACGGAACGCCCCGATCAGAAAACATTGTCAAATTGGTAGAATCGGAAGGTAAGACCAAGCTGACACCGGTGTATGCCGACGAGAACGACGTGGTTTATCTTTCTAATGGAAAAGGTGTAAATAATCTTTTTAAATATAACCGCGCTTCACAGACCAGTTCGCAGCTGACCAACTATATTCAGAACATCCGCAATGCCGATGTGAACCTGAAAGCGCCGGGCGGAGCGTTGGCTTACACCTATTTGAATGATGGTTACTATACCGCTGCATTCAAAAATGGATTCGATATTAATGCGACGGTTAATCCGCCGTCATTGAGTGTTGCCAGCGCCGGGAATTCGGGCAATGGTGCGGCCAATGCGGTAAAAGCAGACTCGGTCGCCAAAGCATCGCAAACGGATCAACCCAAAAAGCTGGCTTTGAAAGAGGGCGAGGTTGATACTGATAATTATGAGTTCGATGAAGATGTTTTGAAATCATTCGAATCGAGAAGAAACCGTGGAAACTTCCCCACAACCCCTGGTGTAGCCTCGCGCACGAAGGCTGTTCGTGAAAATATTGCGATCAAAGGGCCGTACAACTATAAAGGGCTGTTCATCACTAACGACGCGAGCTCCGACTGGCGCATCGACCCTATCCGTGGATTTGGCTATGCACAATCCATTTCGATGAACGACCTGCTCGAAAACCACGTCATTAAGGCCGGCCTTTTCATTTCGTCTAACTTCCGGAACAGCGATTTGTTCGCAGAATACAACAACAACACCTACCGCGTCGACTTCGGCTTGCGTGTGGACAGAAAGACATTGTACAACGACTCGGAAGGCCTGATCCAGAAATACCGTTTCAACCAACTGATGTTCACGGCATCATACCCATTCTCGACCACGAGCCGTTTCTCGGTATCGCCGATGTTCACATCTACGAGAATGATCGATGTACTGCTGCCTAATCCGGACCTGTCTTCGAATTATGGAGGCGTGCGTAGTGAATTTGTTTTCGACAACACCCGGGTGAACGGTATGAATATGATGGAAGGGACGCGTTTCAAGCTGCGTTACGACCTGTACCAGGGCTTAACCAATGGAAACGAGAGTTTCAATCGCGTGAGTCTCGACTTCCGCCATTACCAGAAAATCCACCGTGACCTGATCCTTGCGGTGCGTGCAGCGGCCAGCCACTCGGGCGGACGTGCACCTAAGCAGAATATTCTTGGTGGTATGGAAAATTGGCTCGGTAACCGTAAGGAGAACCGTACCGGAGACAATCCACTGAATTTCCAGCGCGATAACCGCGACATTTTCTTCGCGGATTTTGCGACTAACCTGAGAGGTTTTAAACTCAACAGGCTGTCGGGTACAAGCTATATGTTGCTCAATGCGGAACTGAGAATCCCGTTGGTGAAATACCTTTACCGCGGTGCGATTACGTCGAGCTTCCTGCGTAACTTCCAGATTGTCGGTTTTGGTGATATTGGTACTGCCTGGACAGGCAAAGGACCTTTCAGCGAGAACAACAGTTTGAATACCCAGATCATCGGGGATGAAAACGAGACATTCCGGGCGACGGTTACCAATTATAAAAACCCTTACCTGATGGGTTACGGCGCCGGTGTGAGAACGACATTGTTCGGTTTCTACGCCAAATTTGATTATGCCTGGGGAGTTGACAACGGTTATACCAACAAGCCAATTCCTTATGTAACACTGGGCTATGATTTTTGATCTGATCCCAGCAGTAAAAAAGTAGTATTCACGAGTTATCAAGATGGCAGGGACTCACTTTCCTGCCATCTTTGTTTTAAATAACCCATTTCAGTGCTATGTTTTTGAAGAACACACATCACTATTCGAGAAAAATTTTTCTGGCGGGGACATCATTGATAGCTAGCCTTGGCGTAGCCGAGGCGCAGCGGGAGGTGCTTTATGAGCAATATGTCCAGAACCCGATGTCGATCAACCCCGGTTTTACGGGCGTGCGTGAAGACTTTAATATGACTGCAATTTTTCGCAGGAAATGGTTTAATATCCCTAATTCTCCCACCAGCCAGACCTTTGCCGCGGACGGAACCATCGCTGACGGCAAGTTTGGGATAGGCTTCCAGGCATTGAACGACCAAACCAGCTATTTCACAACTACGGGCTTTGTCGGTTCATTTGCATTTCATCTCGGCTTATCGGACACCTGGAAGCTAGGCCTTGGCGCCCAAGGCGGGATCAACGTGCTGCCCGTTTCGGATGGGACTTCCATTGGCAACAACCGTGCGTTGGGTAGTTTCGGACTGGGTGCCTGGTTGCGTTCTGATCAATGGTATTTCGGTATTTCGAAGCCGGAAGTGCTTTCACAAAAGTTCGGTGACCAGATCGTGGGTAGTTTTTACCGCCGGCCGCTCTACATTACCGCGGGCGGAAGTCACGCGTTGAGCGAGGATGTCATGATGCTGCCGCATGTGCTGTTTGTTCAGGAAAAGGATCATAAACTCAGAGTTGATTTTGGATCCCGGTTCTGGTTCAGGGAGAAGGTCGGGTTGGGCGCGTCCTACCGGGTAGGCGGCGGATACAATTCCTTTTCGGCAAAAGTGGATTATTTACAGTTAACCGCTGAGGTTCAGTTGGGAAGAAATGTGCGGCTGGGGTATTTTTATAGCACCCGACAGGTAGAACAGATCTACGCTTCCTACTCAGGACCAAAAGGTATCCACGAGCTCATGCTGAAATTTATTCCGAATCCCAAAGGATTTCAGAAATTCTAATGGCAAGAACCATTCCCAATCGTCTTTCGCGTTAAGTTAAAAGGATATTTTTATTCGTAATCTTTACATAAGTCTCGTACCTTTGTGCCGTAAATGAAATACTCACTTTTGTGATGGATAAATACACTTATATAGCAAATTCCGACGCCGCTTATATCGATGAATTGTACAATTCCTATAAGCAAGATCCAGCTTCCGTAGACGAAGGCTGGCAGAAGTTTTTTGAAGGTTATGATTTTTATCAAAAATTCCCTGCTACTGGTAACGGACACACCAATGGTGCTGCTAACGGCAAGGAGGCTGCGGTAGTTGGGAAAACGGATCCTGCACGCATCCGTAAGGAAATGGAAGTGGTGCATTTGATTCGTGGATATAGGTCGAGGGGACACCTTCTGGCGACTACGAACCCGATCCAGAAAAGGAGAGATCGTCGCCCGCAATTGGACATTGCTGATTTTAATCTTGGACCTGAAGACCTCGATACCGTTTTTGAAGCTGGTGTTGAGGTCTTTGATCGTCCGGCCACCTTGCGTGAGATCGTGGACGCATTGCAGACGATCTACGCAAGAAATATTGGTTTCGAATATCTCTATATCCGCGACCGCGAGCAGAAAAGCTGGTTGCGCAAAAAGATCGAGAAGGAAGCATTGACGATGACTTTCTCGATCGATGAGAAAAAGCATATTCTCTCAAAACTGAACGAGGCGGTTGTTTTTGAAAACTTCCTGCATACCAAATACCTCGGACAGAAGCGTTTCTCGCTCGAAGGCGGCGAAACTACGATACCTGCGCTCGACGCGATGATCAACAAAGCCGCCGAAATGGGCGTGGTGGAAGTGATGATCGGTATGGCCCACCGCGGCCGTCTGAACGTGCTGGCGAACATCATGCAGAAAACTTACGGACAGATCTTCAACGAATTCGAAGGTAACCTGCCCGACCAGGTTTGGGGCGATGGCGACGTAAAATACCACATGGGTTTTGCGAGCCAGATCACCACCAAAGATGGCAACAACGTACACCTGAAACTCGCACCGAACCCGTCGCACCTCGAAGCGGTGAACCCGGTGGTGGAAGGTTACATCCGCGCCCGCGCCGATGGCATGTACGACAGTGATTACGACCGCGTATTGCCGGTACTGATCCACGGTGACGCTGCGGTAGCAGGCCAGGGTATCGTTTACGAAGTGACCCAGATGTCGGCACTGAATGGCTACTACACCGGTGGTACCATCCATTTTGTGATCAACAATCAGGTTGGTTTCACGACCGACTTCACCGACGCGCGCTCGGCCATTTACTGTACGGATATTGCCAAGATCGTGGATGCGCCGGTATTGCACGTGAATGGGGACGATCCTGAGGCGGTCGTATTTTGTATGCGCCTTGCGGTAGAGTACCGTCAGAAATTCAATAAGGATATTTTCATTGATATGGTTTGCTACCGCCGTCATGGACACAATGAGGCGGACGAACCGAAATTTACGCAGCCGGTTCTTTACAAATCCATCGAGAACCACCAGAACCCACGGGAAATCTACCAAAGGACGTTGGTAGAACGTGGCGATGTGGATGCACAGCTGGCAGCTAATATGGATAAGGAGTTCAAGCAATTGTTGCAAGAACGTCTTGATATGGTGAAGCAGAAAGCTTTGCCCTACACGATGCCGAAGCTGGAACAGGAATGGCATACCCTGCGTAAATCGAAGCCGGAAGACTTTGAGAAATCTCCTGAAACAGGCGTAGCACTTGATGTGCTTGAAAAAATCGGTAAAGCGCTGATCACCACTCCGGAGAGCTTCAACAGACTGAAACAGATCGACAAATTGCTCAAAGACCGTGAGCAAATGATCTTCGATAAAAAAGAAGTAAACTGGGCTACGGCCGAGTTGCTCGCATACGGTTCGATTCTTGCGGAAGGCAATATCGTTCGTTTGAGTGGCCAGGATGTGCAGCGCGGTACATTCTCGCATCGCCACGCAGTATTGCGTGATGTGGAAACCAATGCGTCTTACAACAGTTTGCAGCATATTCAGGATGGCCAGGGCCAGTTTATGATCTATAATTCGCTGCTCTCCGAGTACGGTGTATTGGGCTTTGAATTCGGTTATTCCATGGCTAACCCGAATGCACTGGTGATCTGGGAAGCACAGTTTGGTGACTTCGCCAATGGTGCACAGGTGATAATCGACCAGTTCATCACATCAAGCGAAACCAAATGGGATCGCTGGACGGGTCTGGTAATGCTGTTGCCACACGGCTACGAAGGTCAGGGGCCGGAACACTCGAATGCTCGTCCGGAGCGCTATTTGCAACTTTCGGCTAACTATAATATCATCGTGGCGAACGTAACTACGCCGGCGAACTTCTTCCATTTGCTGCGTCGCCAGTTGAAGTTCCCGTTCCGGAAGCCGTTGATCGTGATGTCGCCGAAATCGATGCTGCGTCACCCGCTGTGTGTTTCGCCGATCGACAGCCTCGTAAGCGGTTCATTCCAGGAAACCATCGGTGATACTTACGCCGATCCGAAGAAAGTGAAGAAAGTGTTGCTTTGTACTGGTAAGCTATATTACGAACTGTATGAAAAACAGCAAGCCGACAAACGCGACGACGTGGCAATCATTCGTTTGGAACAAATGCATCCGTTCCCGCAAACTCAGATCGACGCTCACCTTGCTCAGTATGAAAACGCAAATGTTTACTGGGTTCAGGAAGAGCCTTTCAACATGGGCGGCTGGACATTCATGCTCCGCATGTACAAAGGTGTGAAGCCATTGCAGGTGATCGCCCGCGAACCAAGTGCTTCGCCTTCGACAGGGTTCTCTAAAATCCATACAAAGGAACAAGCGGAGATCATCAACAGAGCTTTTGAATGATATTCCTATAATTTTTGACTTAATTCGATAACAAGATTGCACATAAAATGGCTGAAATTGAAATAAAAGTACCGCCCGTTGGCGAGTCGATTACTGAGGTTACGATAGGAAACTGGTTCAAGAATGATGGCGATTTTGTGAAGATGGACGAGGTGATCTGCGGGCTGGATTCGGATAAAGCAACATTTGAACTTACCGCGGAAGCAGAAGGTATATTGCGTATTAAAGCGCAGGAAGGCGATACGCTCAATATCGGCGACCTGATAGCGACCATCGAAGCGGCTAACGGCGCTGCTCCGAAAGAAACGGCTCCAAAAGCAGAGGCGGTTGCGCCGGCAGCAGCTGAACCTGCGAAAGCGGAAGCACCTGCTCCGGCAGTATCCACTGCGGCAGTATCCACTGCGGCAGCGTCCACTGCGGCAGCATCCACTGCGGCAGTGGCAACCGGCCAGGTTTATGAAATGAAAGTTCCGGCGGTAGGAGAGTCTATCAGCGAAGTAACCATTGCTTCTTGGAGCAAAAAAGATGGTGACTATGTGGCGGTCGACGAAATCCTGTGCGAACTGGAATCTGATAAAGCAACATTTGAGCTCCCGGCTGAGGCTGCGGGTATTCTTACCATCGTAGGGAAAGAAGGAGATACACTGTCGATCGGTGCGGTGATCTGTACGATCGCCCAGACAGCGGGCGCTCCTGCCGCGGCTCCGTCATCTCCGCAAGCATCGGCACCAGCCGCCGCCCCTGCTGACAAGGCTTACAGCGAGAAACACGCATCTCCTGTTGCAGCGAAAATCCTGGCCGAAAAAGGAATCGATCCTAAGGATGTGAACGGTTCGGGTTCGGGAGGCAAAATCATGAAAGACGATGCATTGAAAGCAGAAAAAGCGGCACCAGCTGCTCCGGCAACTGCCCCTGCTAAGCCTGCTGCTACACCAGCACCTGCTGCGGCGCCTGCGGGCGCACGTGCATCGCGCCGCGAGAAAATGTCTTCATTACGTAAGACAATCGCCCGCCGCCTTGTAGCAGTGAAAAATGAAACGGCTATGCTGACCACTTTCAATGAGGTGGATATGAAGCCGGTAATGGATTTGCGTGCCAAATTCAAGGATAAATTCAAAGAGAAACACGAAGTGGGCCTTGGCTTTATGTCATTCTTCGTGAAGGCGGTAACTGTTGCGTTGAAAGACTTCCCGGTTATCAATGCCCAAATCGATGGTGAAGAGCTGGTATATAACGATTTCGCTGACATTTCAGTGGCCGTTTCAACACCACGCGGATTGGTGGTACCGGTTATCCGTAATGCTGAAACGCTTTCATTTGCAGCGATCGAAAAAGAGATCGTTCGTTTGGCGGTTCGTGCGCGTGACGGTAAGCTGGGGCTGGATGAAATGTCGGGCGGTACCTTCACGATCACGAACGGTGGTACATTCGGATCGATGCTTTCGACGCCGATCATCAATGCGCCGCAATCCGCGATCCTGGGTATGCACAACATCGTAGAGCGCCCGGTAGTGGTAGATGGTCAGATCGTGGTTCGCCCGATCATGTATGTAGCGTTGTCATACGACCACCGCACGATAGACGGTAAGGATTCGGTAAGCTTCCTGGTTCGCGTGAAGCAGTTGCTCGAAGATCCGATGCGTCTGTTACTGGATATGTAATATTATCATTTCGGAAAAATAGATAACAGAGCAGGCCCGGACTTCCGGGCTTGTTCTGTTTACAGCCTATTGTAGTTTCTCGTTCTGCTTGTGGCGGTCCTTGTCTCGGTCGGTTTTCTTGGCCAGGTTCTTTTCAAATGCCTCAGTAAGATTAATGCCGGTCTGGTTAGCAAGGCACATGAGCACCCAAAGCACATCGGCCATCTCATCTCCGAGGTCTTTTCCCAAATCCGATTTTTTGAACGACTGGTCGCCGTACGTACGCGCCATAATGCGCGCGAGCTCACCCACTTCTTCGGTCAGAATAGCCATGTTGGTCAGTTCCGAAAAATACCTTACACCGTAAGTTTTGATCCATTGATCGACTTGTTCCTGTGCTTCCTGGATGGTCATGTTTAATTTTGAATGACTTAATGAGTGAATGACTGAATGACTGAATGACTGAATAGTGCCTAGATGGGTACTTTCAGATTCTGTTTTTTGAATCGATTACTATTGTTACCGGGCCATCATTGAGCAGCGAAACTTTCATGTCCGCACCAAATTCACCGGTCTGAATAGGTTTGCCCAATTCTGCTCCCAGGAATGCAATCATTTTTTCATACATCGGGATGGCGACATTGGGTTTTGCGGCCTCGATGAACGACGGCCGGTTGCCCTTTTTAGTACTTGCATGTAAGGTAAACTGGCTGATTAGCAGAATGTCGCCATTTACTGCTTTCAAATCCAGGTTCATCTTACCTTCCTCGTCACTGAATACCCGCAGCCCGACGATCTTTTTTCCCAACCACTCGATATCCTCTGGCAAATCGGAATGGGTAACGCCTAGCAGCACCATAAAGCCCGTTTTGATTTCACCTTTTACTTTCCCTTCAATGGTCACCGAAGCGCTGCTCACGCGCTGGATTACTGCAATCATAAATTTATGTATTGGTTTCTTTCGAATGGCCGCAAAAATACTGGGTAATCTTTGAAAATGGCTTGAAATGTATAGGAAATGCCGATCATTCACTGGATGTGACCGCTTGTGCTTTTGCTTAGGTATTTTTCCTTAGTAGATGCTTAGGTAGTTATAGAATTTGAGTCAAAGTACACACTGTCACCATCGATGGACCAACCACACTATGAAATTCAACGCTCCCTTCATGACAAAGTTTATTCGTTTGTAAGCGAAGGAAGGAAAGAAAGAAAGGTAGGATTAAGAAGAGGGTTCAATTCGATTTAATGCAAGCCGGTATGTATAATCTCGGTTTTGGGGATTGGGAAGACGGCGACTCCGGATTTGATGACTTCGCGGTTACCGGTAATGGTGATATGGAATGGTGCTATCAACGGTTATCAGAATCGCAATAGAATTTTTGTCTCAAAATCCATCTGTAACCGTTCACTTGACTGGGAGCACTCCTGCAAGGACCAGGTTGTACCGGATCATTATCAGTAATCGTTATGATGCGATCAGGAACGATTTCTCCGTGTGGGGCTATTTCAACGGTCGTTTTTGCCCTTTTGAAAAAAATGTAAACTATGAAGCATTTCTCATATCCAAATTGTTATAGTTTTATGAAAATCTTAAAGGTTATGGAACACATGCGCGCTGAACAAAAGGCATCGACCAAACCACTGGTCAGGTATAATCCGGAGCTCGATAAATACGAAAATACGGTGATGTGTCCCGACAAAGTAGCCAAGGGAAGAGAAATGCTCGCAAAAGCCGGTCTGCCCCCCGAGCTTCAAAATCGGCAGACCAAGAAATAATTCCTTTCGATTACCCCACTTCATGACATCAGAACGCATTTCCGTTTTTGACATTTTCAAGATAGGCATAGGCCCGTCAAGTTCCCATACGTTAGGCCCTTGGCGGGCTGCACAGCAGTTCTTAGGAGCTGTGAAAGAGCGAGGCCTGCTG
The DNA here is from genome assembly GCA_035565435.1 of Dyadobacter sp. Taxonomy (GTDB): domain Bacteria; phylum Bacteroidota; class Bacteroidia; order Cytophagales; family Spirosomataceae; genus Dyadobacter. Next base: position 10,803 of record DATMSL010000817.1, read on the forward strand.
AACAGAGTCGAAAAAGTGACGGTACATCTTTATGGCTCGTTAGCTAAAACAGGCAAGGGGCATGGTACCGACATTGCAGTGATCCTCGGGTTGAGCGGCTACGATCCTGTTACGATCGAAACGAGTTCGATAGACCGCATCCTGGCGGATATAGCAGCTAGCGAGTCAATCCGCCTGCATGGAGAAATGCAAATTCATTTCAATCCCAAAACGGACGTGGTGTTTCATAAAACGGAGTCGCTTCCATTTCATCCTAATGGGGTAGCCTTCGCTGCTGTTTGTACCGATGGGCAGGTATTAGAGGAAACCTATTATTCGATAGGCGGTGGTTTTGTGATCCAGGAGGGCCGGGAGGCAGCGGGTGCTTCGGTACTATCAGAAATTCCCTATCCAGTCGACCACGCGTCGGATTTGCTGGAATGGCATCGCGTTACCGGCAAGACGATTTGGGAACTGGTGCTGGACAACGAGCGAGTCTGGCGGGATGACGCGACCATCCGGAAAGATCTGCTGAATATCTGGCGTGTAATGCAGGACAGCATTTTCCTGGGTTGTCAGCATAGAGGCGTCCTGCCGGGTGGCCTGAATGTACAGCGGAGGGCGGCTGAATTGAACCAGAAATTATTGAAAGGCTATGCCTGCACAGGTTGCGACGAATGGATAGAACAGATCCGTAACAACGGTTCGGGTTTCAATTATACGCTCGATTGGGTGAGCTGCTTTGCATTGGCCGTGAACGAGCAAAATGCTTCTTATAGCCGTGTGGTTACCGCTCCTACCAATGGCGCAGCTGGCGTAATACCGGCCGTGCTGCAATTTCATGTGACATTCTGCGGTGGTACCGAGGAGGATATTTTCAGGTTCCTGCTCACGGCGGGTGAAATCGGAAGTATCTTCAAAAAAGGGGCGACAATTTCGGCGGCAATGGGCGGATGCCAGGCGGAGATAGGGGTATCGTCGGCAATGGCAGCGGCCGGGCTGGCACAGGTTTCGGGCGGAACAGTGGAGCAATGCCTGATGGCAGCGGAAATCGCTATGGAGCACCACCTAGGACTCACGTGTGATCCGGTGGCAGGGTTAGTACAAATCCCCTGTATCGAACGGAACACCATGGGGGCGATCAAGGCGATTACGGCTTCACAACTCGCACTGCAAAGCAACCCGGGGAATGCGAAAGTTTCACTCGATAATGTGGTCAAAACCATGTGGCAAACTGCACTGGACATGAACAACCGCTACAAGGAAACTTCCGAAGGGGGGCTTGCGGTGAATATCCCTATTAGCCTCAGCGAATGCTAAGCCTCTCCCGTATTATAATTTGAGTAACAAATGTGCAAGACCGAAATAAACGCCGTAACCGATCAGGTCATTGGCAGTGGTGATGAATGGCCCGGATGCTACTGCCGGGTTAATCCCTATCTTTTCAAGCAAAATCGGTGTTAATGTTCCCATAAAGGAGGCGAGAAACACCACTGACATCAAAGCTGTTGAAACGACCAGCGCGAGCTGCACATCATTTCCAATCAGCATATTGAATCCAAAAACGATAGCGCTGATGATGAGTCCATTGATAAAAGCTACGGCGAACATCCTGATCAAACGCTGACCTAATGTGGTATCGATACCGGTTTTATCCGCAAGGCCTTGAAGAATGATTGAGGAGGTCTGGATTCCCACATTCCCGCCCGTTGAGCCAATAATAGGAATGAATGCCGCCATGGCAGGAATGATTTTGAGATCGCCTTCAAAAAAGCTGATAAACTTCGCGGCAAGGATTCCCCCCATCATCCCAACGAGCAGCCAGGGCAAGCGGGCCTTGGTTTGCTGCCAAATGCTGTCGTCTTCCTCCACATCCCCGGTAATACCTGCCATAGCCAGGGTATCCGAACTCGCCTGGTCGGTAATTACGTCCACGATGTCATCGATCGTAATCCGGCCTAGGAGTTTTCCCTGCACATTCACGACGGGCAAGGCATCGAGGTCATAGCGCCGCATGAGTTCGGCCACTTCCTCGGCGGGCCGGTAGGTTTCGACGAAAATAACGTCTTTATCGTACAGGCTCTCGATTTTCGTGTTCTTATGCGCGAGTACGATCCTTTTCAGAGAGAGAATGCCCAGCAGTTTACCAAAATCATCCACCACATACACCGCATACACCTTCTCCACGTCCTCGGCCTGGGTACGAAGCTCTTCAATGCATTGGTTCACCGTCCAGTTTTCGTTCGCTTTTACAAGCTCCTTCTGCATCAGACCACCTGCCACGTCTTCGTCGTAATGCAGCAGGTCAAGGATGAACCGGGCTTGTTCGCGGTCTTCGAGCAATGCGATTACTTCTTCACGAACTCGAATGGGCTGCTCGTTAAGCAAATCCACGGCGTCATCGGAATCGAACAGGTTGACGAATTTGGATATTTCCTCCGATGTAAATGCTTTCAGAAAGTCCCGGCGTTCGCCCCGGTCCATATCGGCAAGAATCGCCGCGCCGGTTTCGATATTCAGCTGATTAACCAGGAATTTCGCGCTTTCCGTTTCCAGTTCGGACAACAAGCTGGTAATATCCGCAGCAAAAAGGTTCTCCATTTCCGACCGGATGGCGGCAGAGTCCTCTCTTTCAATCAGTTCCTGAATGTGGTCTACGTATAGCTGGGTTAATTCGAACGTCATCGTAATGAGCTTTTAGCGATTGGCGAAATGCTTTTAGCTTATTGAATATAATGTCTCAGAGAAGGTCTAGTTCGTCGCCTGCGTACTTTGTGCAAGTAACGTCAACGTAACGAAGTCCTGAACACTCAATTGTTCGGCCCGCTTGTTGAGCAACGGATGGTCCGGTATTTCGCCTACCGGTTTCAGCGCATTGCGCAAGGTTTTACGCCGCTGGTTGAATGCCGTTTTCACCACCCTGAAAAACAGTTTTTCATCGCATTCGAGTGCCGCTACCGCATTCCGGCGGAGCCTTATCACTCCCGATTGCACTTTCGGTGGAGGGTCGAACGCGCCGGGAGGTACCGACACGAGGTAGTCGATATCATAAAATGCTTGCAGGAGTACGCTCAGAATACCGTAGTCCTTGTTCCCGGGAGGTGATGCAATGCGCTGGGCCACTTCCTTTTGCAGCATACAAACAATCTCCGGAATACGGTCGCGGATTTCGAGGGCCCGGAAGAATATCTGGGACGAAATGTTGTAAGGGAAATTTCCGATGATCGCGAACTTATCGGTAAAGTAGTCACCCGGGTTAAATTTCAGGAAATCGCCTGCGATTATGCGTGGCGAGAGCTCCGGGTAATGCTTTTCAAGATAGGCCACCGATTCGGTGTCGATCTCGATGACGTGGGTTGTAAAGTTGGTTTTGGGTAAAAGAAATTGAGTAAGAACCCCCATACCCGGCCCGATTTCCAGGACACGGTCGTAGCCACCGTGGCCGGAGAGTCCGTCGACGATGCGTTGGGCGATATTCAAATCTTTCAGAAAGTGCTGGCCCAGATGCTTTTTGGCCCGCACTTTGGAATCATCCGGTTTTTTATAATTCATTTTCACAAGCCAAAATTACGTCTTAATTCGTAGATTTATCGAATAAAGAATTGGAAGGAAACTTAAAAGTGCGATTGTACCGGGACCCATGGAACTGATTTTATCCCAAACCGACTGGCAGACTATTCACCACACACTTCAGCATTTAAACCTGATCGGAATTACCTTTTCTCCTGATTTTACGATTCGTAGTGTAAGCCCGCATGCCCTGATGAAAACCGGTTGGCATGAGTCGGACCTCGTCGGTTTCAGCATATTCGATAAGCTGATCCCGAAGGAAGAGGAGCACGAGGTACGGCAAATGCTCGAAGAGGGTATCCAGGGAAAACGTAAACTTGAACAGCGGGAAGTGCCGTTTCTCGCTCAGAAAGGTACGCTGCGTACCTTCTCGATCAATTCGGTGCTGATGCATCAGGAAAATGACGAGGTAGAATGCATTACGCTCGTGGGAGATGATATCACCCGTCGCAGGAGAATGGAATCGGCCATTGCCAAATCCAACTCGCAATTGCAGGATCTGGTGGATAATACCAGCGATCTGATCCAATTGGTGGCGATCGATGGTAAATTCATATTTGTCAACAAAGCCTGGCGTGAAGTACTGGGTTACGGACTGGATGAAATCGCTTCCATGCGGATGGAGGACATTCTGCATCCGCAGCACAAGGAGGAGGCGCTCGAACAGCTTAAACTGATCGAGCAAGGAATTGCCAACCCGAGTTTCGAAGCGGTTTTCATGAATCGCGACGGGAAAAAGGTATTTGTCGCCGGTAGCGTCAACTGCCGTTTCGACAATGGTAAACCGACCGCATTCCGTTGTATTTTAAATGATTTTACGGAGAAAATCAGGGCTGAGAAGGCGCAGAACCTGTATTACAGTATTGCCAACTGGACGGTCAACACCCAAAACCTGGAAGAATTCTACCACGGTATTCATGAGGAATTAGGCAAGATCATCGATGTAAGAAACTTCTTCATCGCGCTCTACGACCCAAGCAAGAGCTACATCTATTTTCCGTATTATGTAGATCAGTATTTCAAAGGCAATGTCCGGTTTACCAAACGGAAGCTAGGCAATGGTCTGACCGAGTATGCGATTGCATCCAACAAACCACTGTTCCTTTCCGACAAAGACATTGAAAAGCTGGCCAAGACGAACAGCTTGTATTTGTACGGCGTCACACCGAAAGTTCTTTTGTGCGTACCTCTGCGTATAGGCGACCGGGTGACCGGGATTATTGGGGTCAAATCTTACGATGATCCTAATATGTTCGATACGCGCGACCTCGAATTACTGGAATTCATTTCCGGTCAGGTGGCGATGGCGATTGCGCGTAAGCAAAGTGAAGAAGAGCTGAGCAAGTACCTCGCGCGTTTGAATGCGATTTTCGATAGCAGTTCGCATTTGATCTGGTCGGTAAACAAATCGCTGCAACTCACTTCCTTTAACAGGAATTATGCCGATCTGATTCATAATCAGTTAGGTGTGAGGCCTTCGCTGCAGTCCAGTGCGGAGAAGTTCGGATGGCGGATGGTCGGCAACAGCAACCGGCGGACGCTGGAAACCAAGTACCGGCAGGCGTTACGCGGAGAGCCGCAGTATTTTGAATTCAAAATCGACCGGAAAGATGCCGGCGAAATGTGGCTGGAATTTTACCTGAATCCGATCCATTATGCCGATGGCGTGATAGAGGAGGTGTCCGGCATCGCTCGCGACATTACGCGCAGGAAGGAAGCCGAGCTTTCGCTGAGGCATAGCGAGGAGCTTTTCAGGGGCATTTTCGAAAACTTGCAGGATATTTATTGCCGGATCAACCGCATGGGCGAGATCACGATGATCAGCCAGTCGGTGCTAAAAAGGCTGGGATATTTACCCGAGGAAGTGATCGGGCACAGGGTTACCGAGTTCTTCGCGGACAAAAAACGCATTCATTCTGCACTAATCCGGCTTCGGAAGACGAAAAGCCTGCGTAATTTCGAGATTACGATGTACCGCAAAGACGGTACGGAGCGTCAGTTTATGATCAACATGCTGATGTTTACGAATGACAAAGGCAAACCGACCGAAGTCGCTGTACTCGCCCGCGACATTACCGAGCTGAAACGCAATGAGCTCGAATTATTGAAAGCCAAAGAGCACGCCGAGCGCTCGTTGAAAGTGAAAGAAGGGTTCCTGGCCAATATGAGCCACGAGATCCGCACGCCAATGAACGGGGTGATCGGGATGATTGACCTGTTGGGAGAGACGCCGTTGAATACCGAGCAAAAGGATTATGTATTGACCATCAAACGCTCCTCGGAAACGCTGCTGAACATCCTGAATGATATTCTCGACCTTTCGAAAATTGAAGCGGGCAAAATGGAGCTGCACGAGGCGCCCATTGCAGTGGAAGAATTGTTGCTCAAACTGGTTTCACTTTTCGGGCAGACCGCCAAGAGCAAAGGCAATACGCTCACCTATCACATCGGACCCGATATCCCGAAATTCATCATCGCAGATCAGACGAGGTTGTTGCAGATTATGTCCAATCTTACATCTAATGCGTTGAAATTCACCGAGAACGGCTCAGTGAAGGTGTTCGTTACATTAGAGAAAAAAGAAGGCTTATTCCATAAAATCAAAGTAGAAGTGCAGGATTCGGGAATCGGTATCAGTGCCACCGATAAGCAGATTCTGTTTACCTCATTTACCCAACTCGACAACTCCTCGCGCAAATCGTTTGGCGGGACAGGGCTTGGCCTGGCTATTTCCAAACAGCTTTGCGCGCTGATGAACGGGGAAATCGGGGTGGAGTCGACCCTGGGAGAGGGCAGCACCTTCTGGTTTACTTTCGAAACCAAGGAAACCTCGATCGCCCAAGTGAGCACCATCACCCAGCAGGAAGACACACCGATCGAAGATGTATTTACCGATTACCATCCGCTGATCCTGCTTGTCGACGACAATGCGGTGAACAGGAAAGTGGCGAATGAAATCCTAAAAAAATCAGGTTGTGAAACCGATCTGGCCGAAAGTGGGTTCAAGGCCATCGAAATGGTGGAGAAAAGGTACCATTCCGACGGGAAGGGCTACGATATCATTTTTATGGATATTCAAATGCCGGATATGGATGGCGTAGAAACGACCCAGGAACTGAAAAAGCGCTTTTCGAAAGGTCTGCCGCCGATTGTTGCCATGACAGCCTACTCGATGAAAGAGGACCGCGACCGGTTTATGAGCCAGGGCATGGACGATTACATTGCCAAGCCTATACGGGCGCAGACGCTCGTGCAGAAGGTGAAGGAGTTGATGGGTAATATGGAAAACCGTAAACTCGAACAAAAGCAGAAGGAAATTGCACAAGAGGCAATGGTGCCGGTGCTCGACAAGGAAATCATCGATCAGCTTGCCGGTATCGGCGGTGCCGATCTGGTTTGGTCGGTGTTTGAGGATTTTGTAGGCGAATCCGATGAACTGGTCGCGGGTGCACTGGAGGCTTACAAAAATGGCGATATCAAAACCGTGAAAAGTAACCTGCATACCTTGAAGGGAAGTGGTGGCACGGTAGGCGTTTCACAAGTGGCCGAAATTGCGCGGGATGCCGAATGGCGGCTCAAATCGGACGATACGAGTACGCTTGCGGAGGCGCTACCTGCGTTGGAAAAGGCTTACGAGCGGTTTTTGGCGAGCTACAAGGGTTTGCTGGGCGAGTGGCTGAAATAGGTTACGACGCTGACCAAAGACCATCGACTATGGACGGCTGATGGCCGATTGCTGATAGCCGACCGCCGATAGCTGACGGCCTTTTCATCGGTGAAAATTGCCTGTTGGTCTATTAAAATATCCGATACTGTCGATTGTAAAGGTTTATTGCCGGGACGCATTAAACTTTGGTAGCAAAGGGAGCTCTAACCAGCAATAAACCTTTACAAGTCATGAACAGATTTACATTCATCGTCCTCCTGCTCGCCGGTTTTGCCGCCCCGGCTTTCGCACAGAATGCACAGATTACCGGCAGCGTTGTCGACAGTGTAAGCCGCGAAGCGGTCGTAGGCGCTTATGTGGCCGTGAGCCGTAACACCCCTGATGCGAAACCCGAATATGTGACGACGGATGTAAACGGTAAATTCACCTTTACAGGCCTTGCCAAACAGGTTTCTTACCTGGTGAAGGTTTCCTATTTGAGTTATAAAGATTTCACCCGGACCGTAACGGTTTCCAAGGATATCGAAAATCTCGGGACTATTACCCTTACAGAAGCGGTTGCCAACCTGAAAGAGGTGAAAGTGGTGGGGCAGGTAACTGCCATGGAACAGAAGGGGGATACCACGCAATTCAATGCGGCTGCATTTAAAACCAACCCGGACGCTACGACCGAAGACCTGATCCAGAAGATGCCAGGTATTACCGTCACAAATGGGACGGTAACGGCTCATGGAGAGACGGTTAATAAAGTTTTGGTGGATGGAAAGCCATTCTTCGGTGACGATGCCGCATTAACCCTAAAAAACCTTCCCGCGGAAGTTGTGGATAAAATTGAGGTGTTCGATAAGCTGAGCGATCAGGCGCAGTTCACCGGCTTTGACGATGGGAATGCGCAGAAAACGATCAATATCGTCACCAAGGCCGACAAACGGATGGGGCAGTTTGGAAAAGTTTTCGCCGGGTACGGTCTGGACGACCGCTATCAGGCCGGTGGAAACGTAAGTTTTTTCAAAGGTAACCAGCGTATATCCGTTATCGGGCTGAGCAACAATATCAACAACCAGAATTTTTCCAGCCAGGATCTGCTAGGCGTTTCCGGCGGTGGGGGAGGCGGTGGTAACCGTGGCGGTGGAGGCTCCGCCGGCAATTTCCTGGTGGGCAACCAGAGCGGGATCACCGGTACCAATTCGTTCGGTTTGAACTATTCCAATAAAATAGGCAAGAAACTCGACGTTAGCGGCAGCTATTTCTTTAACAGAACAAGTAATAGCAATGTGCAGGGACTTTCGCAGGAGTATTTTCTGCAAGGAGGAGCCGGAAACCAGTTTTATAATGAAAACAGCCGGACTAATACCACCAACTCCAATCACCGGCTGAACTTCCGGATCGAGTACAATATCGATCCTAAAAACTCGCTCATTATCACCCCGCGACTGAGTTTCCAGGATAACCATTCAGGAAGTGTGAAGGCCGGGCTGACAACCTTGGCTTCCGACGGTAGCAACGTCAACAGCTCCGACAACAGCCAGGGTAATGCCAACAAGGGCTACAACTTCTCGAACGACATTTTGTTCCGTCATGCATTTGAGAAAAAGGGACGTACCGTCTCATTCAACTTCAATACACAGGTGAATAATAAGAACGGCCGTCGTGATCTGTATTCGAGAAATACCTATTTTGATAACCTTGCATTGGGCGATACCGCTATGCGAGGCGATACGATCGATCAGCGCAGTTTCACACACTCAGATGGTATTACATTAGGCGGAAACCTGGTGTATACCGAGCCGATCAGCACGACCGGCCAGTTGCAGTTCAACTATGGACTCACGATCCAGAATAGCAATTCGAATAAGGATACTTATAATATGAGCTATGACGATGGCACATATTCAGATCTGGATTCGCTTTTGACTAACAATTTTGATAACCGCTATATTACCAACCGCGCCGGCTTGGGATACCGTTACCGGAAAAACAGCTGGTCGGCCAACCTGGGGCTTGATTTTCAAAATACGGGCTTGTACAGCCAGCAACTGGCGCCGATTAACAACAAAGTCGATCAGTCGTTTACCAATATTCTCCCGAATTTCATGGTGAACTACCGTTCGAAAGAAGGCGCACAATTCCGGGCATTTTTCCGTAGCTCAACCAACCAGCCGTCGATTTCACAGTTGCAGAATGTGGTCGATAACAGTAACCCGCTCTCGCTCACCGCCGGTAACCCCGACCTGAAACAGGAATACCGCAATATGGTTAACGTTCGCTACTCGCTGACAGGCGCGAAGAGACCTTACAGTCTGAATGCGATGATTTTCGTAACACAGACCAACAATGCGATTGTTAATTCAACTTACATTGCGCAGAAACCCGAGACATTACCCAACGGATTGTTCCTGGAAAGAGGCGCCAAATTCACCGCGCCGATCAACGTGGACGGTAGCTGGAACGCGCGCTCGTTCTTCGCTTACGGAAAGCCGATCGCCCCATTGAAGCTGAATTTGAACGTGACGACCGGATTCAATTATGTGCGGTCGCCGGGGATGATCAACAACGTACCTAACTATTCGAACACATACGCGATTTCGCAAGGCCTGGTGGTCAGCAGCAATATCAGCGACAAGTTGGATTTTACGGTGTCCTATTCAGGTAACTACAATGTGGTGCGCAACAGTATCCAGCCCAATCTGAATAACAACTACTACACGCAGGGCATCACTGGCCGCGTCAACTGGATTTTTGGAAAAGGATTCGTATTGCAAAGCGATATCAACAATCAGTCCTACCGCGGGTTGGGTGCAGGTTATAATCAGAATTTTACGCTATGGAACGCCAGCATCGGCAAGAAATTTCTAAAAAACAATGCAGGGGAGCTGAAACTGACTGTTTTTGATATTCTGAAACAGAACAACAGCATTACCCGTAACGTTACCGAGACTTATGTGCAGGACGTTACCAACCGCGTGCTCACACAATACGCTATGCTCACATTCACTTATACTTTGAGAAACTTCGGCAAGATGCCTTCCAACAACGACGGCAATTTCAGAAGACGTGATTTCGACGGAGGAATGGGTTACCCTGGCGGAGGTCGTGGTCCCGGCGGAGGTGGCGGCCGGGGTTTCAACAA
>DATMSL010000818.1:0-3661 GCA_035565435.1 Dyadobacter sp.
CGTACAACTCGATTTCCGTTTCCACGCCGTCAGGCAGGCGAACTTTCATTTTCCGTTGTGCCGAAGGCTGCTGGAACGAATCGACTGCTAATACGACTATCTGGTTTCCTTTTACAATAGAAGTAACAAATGGCTGCTTGCCATCGATCGCCAGCAATGCCTGCTCTTTTTTAGGTTGAACCCACTGCCCATTCAGTTGAAATGCTAGATCGTGGTTTTGTCCGCCTACAATCACATCCTCGACTTGCTTGGCCATCCAGTTACCCAAAGCATAATATTCCGTTGGGAAATCCCAGTACGGAGCGGCGGTTCCGCCGGTGGTGTTGCGGCCCACTTCGCTTTCGGGAGTTTTGCCGTCGGCCGCGTACCACTCATAGCCCCAGCCCCACATGTCTTTCGATAATTTATAGGCATTCGGATTTTTGGCGCTGGGCGCGCCGTCGTGCCAGAGGTAATAGCCATCGAAAAGGATTAATGAAAACAGCGAGAAACTCAATGCCTGGCTGGCGGGCATCATTTCGAGCTGGTTCATGATGAGCTCGCCCTGCGGATCGGTAAGCTGGTAATTCCAGGGAACAATGGGGTCTTTGTATAGGGGCATATACCGGTTCCAGCCGTAGAAAATGAACTTGTTGTTTTTCTGATAGGGCAGGAGCTTGTTAATGCGCAGCGAGTGAATCGCCGAGAGCAATACGAAGTTATTGGGTGAATTACCAGCATTATCAATCGCAAACATCGGCTTAGGATACACATCGATTGGTACTGTATTGAATACGTCCCGGAAGCTGTCGCCGTTCGGCAGTGGGTCGAAGTTCGGATTATTGGATTTCGGGTCGTTGTATTCTTTGATAAAATCTTTCGGGTTTGCCCCGCCAACGGTATTAATATGCGGATTGGTATAGGCCCCGCCACCCCAGTAGTCCATCAAATGCATATTCGGGTGGTTCTTTTTAACCACTTTGGAAAACCATATCAGCCGTTGAATGACTTCTTTTGGATAATGCTGGTTCCAAAACTCAAAATCGTAAGCATACACTCCGAATCCCGGTACGCCCGCCAATGCTTCCACCTGTTCTTTGGAAAGGCTTGCAAACCACTTTTCGTCCTTATCCCCAAAATAATTGGGAGTAGCCGTGTAATGCAACTTTTCAGCAGAATAGTCTTTTTCAGTATTGGACAAATAAGCGATCCCGCGTTTGTAATAATTCTCGGAAGGTACATAGTTGTTTAGCCGGTATTGCATCACCAGCTTGCCTTTGATAGGTTCAAATTCAGGGAACTTGGTATCGAAATCGACATTGATGGTTCGTGAGGGAGAAAACCAGTCGGGAATGCTGATGCGCGTTAATGCCTGGGCAACTGCCTGATCCGGCTTGCCAGCGATGTAGATATTCTGTTGGCGGACGCTACGGTTCCGGGCGGCATTCCACCAGTCGTTGTAAGGGGCGTCGATCCACCGGGCGGTTACCGAATATAAATAACCCGGTTTAACTTCAATACCATTTTCCAGGCCCTGCACCACAATGCCGTCAATCATGACCACCTTTGTGCGGCTGTCGTTATAATTGGCAAAATCGCGCAGGTAGAGTTTTCCGTCCTTCCGGATTGGCCGCACGTCGAGCCAGTTGTCCTTGCTTCCCTGCCGGATCCATTCTTTGGCATCGACCACCTCGTTGGCCACAGCAGCTTCGAAGTTGAATGCAGCCGTTGTCTGGCAACCCTGCTGGCCGAGGCTCGAAACGTGGATTTGTGCTTCGCCGCCTTTGAGCTGCACATCGGAAATCGTGAGCCAGGTGCCGTAGCGATGTGGTACGGCCCGGAAGGTTTGTGTTTGACCGTTTTGTGTGATTTTTACGTCATAAGGCGAAAGTCCGCCGGCATTGGCTGCGAGTTCGAACTGCATTTCGCGGCCGATCTGGCGATACCGACGGATCGTGAGGTCGCATGCATGGGAGGCGGAGTCGAGCGTCCGGGCCATGGGGAAATCTTCTGTAACCTGTACGTAAGTTTTGTGGCTGCTAGGACCAAAACGGTTCCAAGCCCAAAGCCCGGAACCGATCAGGAATGCGAGAATGCCACTAAGCCAGATAAGCGATGTTTTGGTCAAAACCTTCTTTTTTTGTGTCACGATGCGTTGTTTACCACCAACGATAGAATAGGCCTATCGAGCCGTTCACGGATGATATGCCTTTGTCGATGTAGTCATATTTATAAGCCGTGCCATCATACTTGACACGCACATCGAGGCCCAGCGTCCCGTCTTTCTTGAATAAAAATTTGGAACCGGCCCCAATGCCGTACTTGAAACGTACCTTCTGATCCTGCGACGACAATGTACCATAATAAACGGTGTAGTCCAGAATGCTGGCACCGGCGCTGATCTGCACATAAGGCTGCACCTGCGAAGTACGGGGCAGGAAGTGGTAATTAGCGAACAGCTCAACAGGATATTGAGAAACGGTACGCGTCTGTACTGCCGAAATAGTACCTTCCGAACCTTCGTACAACGCTCTCGGTACGCGTTTTTCGAAATAAGTAGAACCGATTTCACCTCCCACTGAAAGCGGAGAATTTCTCAGGACCCATTCGATAGAGAGCGAGAAATTCTGGAATGAGGTTTTATCAATATAATTATCCTTGAAAGAACCCATTGGCACGGCACCCATGAAGCGGGCGGTGGCCAGGTAATGGGTGTAACGTTCAAACGGGGAGGCGATGGTATATAACTTGGGTTTTTCCTGTGCCAATGCGGGCAGAACATTCCCAAGAAAAAGGGCAATGATGATGATGCGTTTCATTTGTTACTTGATTTTAAGATATCCGGATTGTCCGAAAATGGAATCCGCCATTTTGTCTACGAGTTTTTGGTCGCCGATGGCCGCACCGCGGATTTGCGCCTCCCAGATCGCATTGAAGGTCTTGCCGGAAGGCGTCGTTTGCGGATTCTTGAAATCGAGCATCGAGATCATCCAGGAGCTTTCGCTGGTTTCATAATAGCTGTAATAGCTCGGGTAACCGTAGCCATAACCGCCCCAGTAGCCGCCGTAATAGGAGGAAAGGGGTTGATAAACATTAAGATACGTATTCGTAATCCAGGAAACATTGATGCCCAGATCCGGATTTTCCTTACGGCCTACGTGCTTGTAACCCATCGCTTCCATATTCGTAATGAGGCGTTGCAGCATGGCACGGTCGATGTCGTCCAGGGAAGTGCCGGCACGCGTATTTTCGAGGATCAGTACCGAGTCTACAATGCTGAATGTTTTGTACTGCGTGAAATTGGCAGATTTATCGTGATTTGTTATGTATACCAACGACTCCTCATTGGAAAGGTCGCTGATCGGGTCTTTCGAACACGACATCAAGCCAAGGCCGACGATCAGTAAGAGGAAAGAGGCTTTCTTGAACATTTGAGTTTGTATTTTAAAATTTGTTAAATAAACGAAAATTGAAATGCTTAAAGTTTATGGGTCTATAAGTTCATGAGTTTAAAGTTTATGGGTTCAGAAGTCGCAGTTCTATGAATGATGATACCAAACAGCACACTTTTAACTCATAAACGTTCAACTCATTCACCACTTTGTGACGGTATCGCGCCCCGATTGGTTGGAACGCTGCTGTTTCTCGCAGACGATCAGGAGAGTATGGAAGCCGGCAAAAT
>DATMSL010000819.1:0-1610 GCA_035565435.1 Dyadobacter sp.
GTCCTATGTGGATTTTGCGCCCGACCGCGTAACCATGCAGGATGCAACGGCCCAAATGGCTTTACTGCAATTCATGCAGGCCGGAAAAAAGAAAGTGGCCGTTCCTTCTACGGTACACTGCGACCACCTCATCCAGGCAAAAGTTGGTGCTGATGCCGATTTACAACGTTCCCTGAACGAAAGCAGCGAGGTGTTCAACTTCCTGTCTTCGATCTCCAATAAATACGGAATCGGTTTCTGGAAACCGGGAGCCGGAATTATTCACCAGGTGATGCTGGAAAATTACGCTTTCCCGGGCGGAATGATGATCGGAACGGATTCGCATACCGTAAACGGCGGCGGACTCGGAATGATCGCCATTGGTGTCGGTGGTGCTGATGCGGTTGACGTAATGGCAGGAATGCCCTGGGAATTGAAATTCCCGAAACTGATCGGGGTGAAACTGACCGGGAAACTAAACGGTTGGACTTCCGCAAAAGACGTGATCCTGAAAGTGGCGGATATCCTGACCGTAAAAGGCGGAACAGGAGCCGTTGTGGAATATTTCGGCGACGGAGCAATCTCCCTTTCCGCTACCGGTAAAGGAACGATCTGTAACATGGGAGCAGAAATCGGGGCTACGACTTCAACCTTTGGCTACGACGATGCGATGCGCCGTTACTTAAACGCAACCGGAAGAGCAGAAGTAGTTGCTTTGGCGGATCAGATTGCGGATCATTTAACCGGAGACCGGGAAGTGTACGCCAATCCGGCTGACTATTTTGATCAATTGATCGAGATCGACCTGGATACATTGGAGCCGCACATCAACGGGCCGTTTACCCCGGACCGCGGAACACCGGTTTCCAAAATGAAAGAGACAGCTATTGAAAACGGCTGGCCGCTGAAAGTAGAGTGGGGATTGATCGGATCTTGTACGAACTCTTCCTACGAAGACATGTCGCGCGCAGCTTCCATTGTGGAGCAGGCCGTGAAACACGGAATTACACCGAAAGCAGAATTCGGGATCAACCCGGGTTCCGAGCAGGTGCGTTACACCATTGAGCGCGACGGGATCATTGCGACCTTCGAAAAAATGGGTACGAAAGTCTTTACCAATGCCTGCGGACCGTGTATCGGTCAGTGGGACCGTGAAGGCGCTGACAAACAAGAGAAAAACACGATCGTGCATTCGTTCAACCGCAACTTCTCCAAACGGGCAGACGGTAACCCGAATACACACGCATTCGTAACTTCTCCGGAAATGGTTGCAGCCCTAGCAATTGCCGGTGATTTAGGATTTAATCCCTTAACCGATACTTTGACAAACGACAAAGGAGAGCAGGTGAAATTGCTACCTCCGCATGGCGATGAACTTCCAACCAAAGGATTTGATGTGGAAGATCCTGGATACCAGGCTCCGGCAGAAGACGGATCCGGCGTACAGGTTCTTGTAAAACCGGATTCAACCCGTTTGCAGTTATTGGAATCATTCCCGGCTTGGGACAGACAAAATATCCTGGGAGCGAAGTTGCTGATCAAAGCAAAAGGAAAACGTACCACAGACCACATTTCGATGGCTGGTCCGTGGCTGCGTTACAGAGGTCACCTGGATAATATTTCGAACAACA